>DLCS01000257.1:0-3810 GCA_002480735.1 Bacillaceae bacterium UBA7792
TATCAAACAAAATTTTCCCTTCTGGATGGTCTATCAGCACGGCGTAAATTGGGAATTCAACAAATTCAGCTGGAGGGTTCGGATTGTCAATGGTTGCTGGATTATGCATGGCAATCATGTAATTCTTATCCATTTTCATCGTTCCGGTATCAAGAACATACAGCTTTTTGTTGTTACACATTTAAATCTCCCCTTTACTTTTATAAGATGAGCTTAAAGTTAAAAACTTCAAGCTTAACCCCTTTTTTCGACAATGACAGAATCATAGGCAGCCTTATAAATGGTGAAAATATCGGCTCGTTCTAGCGCCATTGGGCTTCGTGCTAGCAATCTCTTTTGCTTTGTAGCATCCTCTGTCAAACCTTCCAGGGCTTCTTCTGTAATGTTGAAGCCCTTTAAGCTCGATGGAATGCCTACGTCTTCTACTAATCTCTTTAATTCATCAATGCATTTATAGGAGGCGTCGACTTGCGATAGATGGGCACTACTGAAACCCATTGTGTCGTAAATATCTTTCATGCGCTTCTCACAGGACTGACGAATATAACCCATTACATACGGCAGTAAAACGGCATTTGAATCACCATGGGCAATATGAAACTGTCCGCCGAGCGGGTAAGCAAGCGCATGAACACCAGCTACCCCAGCATTGAAAAACGCTAAACCTGCTAAATAACTCCCATAGCTCATATCGGTACGGGCTTGTTTATTTGTCCCATCTTGGACCGCGGTGCGAATCGCCTGACTAATGAGCTGAATCGCCTTTAATGCAAGGGCATCTGAAACGGGACTGGCATTCTTTGAAATATAAGCTTCGATGGCATGGGTTAGTGCATCTACCCCTGTTGCAGCGGTTACTTTTGGCGGAAGAGTAAGGGTGAGCTCTGGATCAACAATGGCTACGTCAGCCAGCAAGTAGTCATGTGTGACGACATCTTTCGTTGATTCAAGAGACAGTACTGAGATGTTTGTGACTTCTGATCCTGTACCAGATGTAGTTGGAATTAAAATCGTAGGCAGCCCTTTTTTATCAATCGAGCGGGTTCCCGTCAAATTTAAATAGTCCTTCACGTTTCCTTCATGGACTGAAAGAACCCCCGCGAGCTTTGCTAAATCAAGCGCACTTCCGCCCCCTAGTCCAATGACTAAATCACTTTCGTGTCGGCGTGCAAAGTCGACCAACTCCTCCCCAACCGCTAGTGGTGGTTCTGGTACTACCTTGGAATATATCTGTATGGATAAACCAAGGGCTTCCAGCGGCTCTATCACTTTTTTTGTCAATCCCATTTCATGTAAAAATGGGTCGGTAACAAGGAGAATCTTTCGTCCATTGAATCTTTGCACTTCTTGCTCTAAAAACTGCAGCGATCCCCAACCAGTGTAACTTACCGGGGTAAAGGTGATCTTTTCTGCCATCTAAATTCCTCCTTCTTGATTCCAAACGACGAGCTTTGTTTCCGTCATTTCACGGATCGCATATTTCAATCCTTCTTTTCCTGTACCGCTCTGTTTCACCCCTCCATCAGGCATTTGGTCAACACGATAGGTTGGAATATCATTAATCATGACGCCCCCAACCTCTAATTTCTTAGAGGCGTGAAAGGCAGTTTGGATATCCCTTGTAAAAATGCCTGCCTGTAAGCCAAACATAGAATCATTGATCGATTCGATTCCTTCTTCAACCGATTTAATCTTATTGACACTGACAATCGGTGCAAAGACTTCTTCACAGCTCACTTTTAACCTCGCATTTACTCCTGATAGAATCGTAGGCTGTAAGATTCCATTTTCTACATGTCCTCCGTATTCTACATTGGCACCTGCGGCCACCGCTTCTTCAAGCCATTGCAGTGCTCGCTTTTGTTCCTTCTCATGAATCATGGCAGATATATCAGTTGCCTCATCTAATGGATCTCCGACCTTCAGAACCTTTGTCTTCTCAATGAAAGCAGTGATAAATGGCTCGAACAAATCCTCCATCACATAGATTCGTTGCAGAGAAATACAAACCTGCCCCTGATTGGAGAACGCACCCGTCACACATTTTCCTACGATCGGTTCTAGGTTTACATTACGGTCGATTATCACTCCTGAATTCGATCCCAATTCAAGCGCTACCCTCTTTAGCCCAGCCTTTTCTCTTATGCCGATTCCTACACTTGGACTGCCTGTGAAAGTGATCATTTTAATGCGCTCGTCTTTTATTAGCTGCTCACCAACTGTGCCGCCGCTACCAATGACGACATTAAAAGCACCCTTTGGCAAGTTAGTTTTGTCTATGATCTCTGCTAATAGCAGCGCTGACAATGGGGTTTGCGAAGCTGGTTTCAAGACGATCGTATTTCCTGCTGCGATTGCTGGTCCAACCTTATGTGCGACAAGATTCTGAGGGAAATTAAACGGAGTAATCGCTCCAATCACACCTAAAGGTTGTTCAATCGTATAGGCGAACCGATCCTTACCTGTTCTTGCAGCATCCATTGGAATTAATTCACCAACAAGTCTTTTTGCTTCATCTCCAGCAAAACGATACGTTTCGATCGTTCGATCAATTTCGCCAAGTGCATACTTTAATGGCTTTGCACTTTCCAATGAAATAAGCTTCGCTGCCTCAAGTCGCCGATTGGCAAATGCATCAGAAATGGCGTACAAAATATTGGCACGTTCTAATGCAGATAAATTTTCCATTTCCATTCTTGTCTTTTCCGCTGCTTCAATCGCTAATTCCACTTCCTCAAACGAAGCTTGTGGAATAAAAGCGATGCTCTCCCTAGTGTAAGGTGAAAGCAATTCTGCATAGTTACCCGCTTGGATCCACTCTCCATTAATATAATTTGACTTCTTCAGCGTTATCATCCTTTCTGAATATTCAGTTATGAATACGTAACCATTTTGATGCTGAAAAAAATACGTCATCCTGAGAAAACGTATTTATTCATGCTCAAATCTTCTAGTAGTCCTTCTATGGAAAAGTCTAACAGATTCGGTGATTTGAATGCAAGTATTTTTTTTATTTTCAATCATTTCAATCAATTCAATAATTGCCAGCAAACCTAGATTCTGTTCTGTTTCGTTACCGATTGTTGTCAGTTGAATAAGCTGATGTGAAGCAAGCTCAACATTGTCAATTCCCATAATACTTATATCCTTTGGTATACGAATTCCCCGTTTTAGCAGTTCATCGATCGTAAGAAACGCAATCGAATCAGACCCACAAATAATCGCAGTTGGCTGCGTTGGTTGAGCCAAAAACTGTTCAATTCCAAGGACAATGCTTTCACGTGATGTATTGGAATGATAAATGAAGGAGTCCTGAAGGCTTTGCCCCAATATTTTACTAACTCCAAGGAAGCGATTAGCAAATGTACTGACCGTTAAATGTCCGCCAAGATAAGCAATACGTCTATGACCTAAATCAAGAAGGGTCTTAGCAGCCAAACAACCTGCTCTATTATTATCAATTTCTACAAAATTCTCATTTGACTTATGTTTCCGGTTGAAGGTAATAAATGGGATATCCAACTTTTTTAATTTCTCAAAAAAGGGGTCATCATACAAAATACAAGATAGAATTATCCCATCTACCCTCCTTTCCATAAATGTAGCGTACGCTTTTTCAACCGCTTCATCATTAACAAACTGCACATCGACTTTATATCCCTTGCTATTGGCATAATTGACAATGGCTGTTGTTGTATCAGAAAAAAACGGGTTATGTAATGGCCCAGACAGTAGTGCAATTCTATTCGTTTTCTTTTGAACTAATGAACGAGCGCTTTCATTCGGAATATAATTCAATTCTTCAATCGG
>DLCS01000257.1:3933-6166 GCA_002480735.1 Bacillaceae bacterium UBA7792
TCAATCGCTTTTAACACTTTTTCTACTGTCGGCTGCTTCACTAATTCAGGTGTATTCAATACTCGCGATACAGTAGTCTGAGAAACGCCTGCTAACTTAGCAACATCTTTTGAAGATACGATCTCCCTCTCCCCCTACTATGTGTGATGTCTCATTACTTCACAGAAGATTTCTATCTATTACATATTATACCAAGATAGGTTCAGAAAAGGGGGAGATTTCTTTCAACTTATTAGAATATTGTTCTCTGTTAAGAGTAGCCCTGCCCTAACTGGCTGCCCTAATCAACTTCATAATTAGGGAACTTTCTAGATAAACTGAATAGGATAATGAAAAAGGATGATGATAGATGCCTATTTCATTTCCTGTCCCTATTCGAGCCCTCAAAATAAGCAATGGTGATAAGAAGAAGATTTACTATCCTCATATATATGGCACGAAATCTCCTGTATTCGAAGGTTATATTAATCGATCGATTGTGGAACAAACACAAGAGCTGATCAATCAACAGGTTGGAGAGACATCATCAACGGTCGAGGAGGTGCTTGGGACCTTTGAAATCAAGAATAACCAACGGCAGGTGCTCAGCTTGTCCCTCTCGAATTACACTTATCACCACCATGCAGCCCATGGAATGACGTATATTAAATCGTTAACATTTGATTTGGAAAAAGAGAAAAAATGTGAGCTTAAAGATTTGTTTAAACCAAATAGCAATTATGTAAACCGCATTTCCAAGCTCGTGCAAAAACAAATAAAAAAGCGTGACATTCTCATGCTAGAACCGTTTACAAAAATCAAACCCGACCAGGACTTTTACATTGCAGACAAAACACTCGTCATCTATTTTCAGTTATATGAGCTTACTGCTTATGTCTTCGGCTTCCCAATGTTCCCTATCTCTGTCTATTCCTTACAAGACATTATTGATGAGTCTGGTCCACTCGGGCGCATGGCAGAAAATAATTAGGGGAATGAGGCATTTAAAGAAGTCTTTGCAGCAGAGTCCGAGGAAATTCATACTAAACTAAAAGGTGCTTATTTTTATGTCTACAAACCATCAAGGACGGTTCAATTAGCTCAAGGTGAGCCTCGAACCGTCCTTGATGGTTTTTCTATATTTGAAATTTACCCTTTTAACCCATTCACCAGCATTTCAATAAAAATGTCGACCAATTCTTCTTCCTTCACTTCTCCGTCGGGGTCGTACCAAGAATAAGTCCGATTGACCATTCCTAATATACCGAAAGTGACGATATCACTTCTTAAGTCGCTTCGAAACTCCCCATTTTTGATACCTGCTTCGATAATCCTTTGAACATTCATCCGGAACTCCCGTCTAATTGCATGTACCTGTTTAATATGCTCCTCTTCTAGATGCCTCACTTCCCGATTGAATACTCTTGCACTCTTACCTGATTTTCTGATGCCGCTAATGATTAGATAGCCCATCTTTTGTAACTTTTCTCGATTGCTTAATGTAGAATCATTCATATAAATCATTTGATTATCTAGAAGATTCTGAATGTAGTTTAGATGGATATCCCTTAAAAGCTCTTGCTTACTATTAAAATAATAATAAAATGTGCCTTTAGATACTCCGATGCTATCGACGATATCTTGAATGGACGTTTTGCTGAAGCCTTTCTTATCAAATAAATCGACACTACCTTCTATAATTCTATCTTGCATAGGCTTTTCAACTCCATAACGGATTTGGAAACTCTACGACTCTCTTTCAATAACAGTAGCAATTCCCTGCCCTCCCCCAATACATGCGGTGATCAGTGCATAACGTCCTTTCATTCTATGCAATTCATATAGAGCCTTCGTTATCAGAATGGCCCCAGTAGCACCAAGGGGATGACCATGTGCAATCGCTCCCCCATTTACATTCAGTTTATCCGGACTGATTTCCAGTTCTCGATTACAGGCAAGTACCTGTGCGGCAAAGGCTTCATTTAGTTCAACTAGATCCATATCGTGGACCGTGAGACCAAGCCTATCCATTAGCTTTCTTGTTGCAGGAACGGGACCTATCCCCATAATATTCGGATCAACTCCAGCTACAACAGTTCCCCTAATCATAGCTAATGGTTGAATTCCAAGCTCTTCCGCCTTTTCCCTCGCCATGATTACTAATGCAGACGCAGCATCATTTAAGCCAGAACTACTCCCAGCGGTCACTGTACCATTCTTCAGGAAGACAGCTGGTAATTTGGCTAGGTCCTCC
>DLCS01000029.1:0-3296 GCA_002480735.1 Bacillaceae bacterium UBA7792
ATTTTTCTCCTTTCAAACACCATTTGGGGAATCGAGATAACGGGAGCAGATCCTGCAACAGAGCATAAAATCAAAAAAGAACTGGATCGCATTGGTGTGAAGACTGGCAAGCTTCGATTTCTAGTTGAGGAGCCAGAAGGAATTCAACGAGCGATTACAAACTCTATTGATGAAATTACTTGGGTTGGTGTTGAGTTACAGGGGACAACCTATCATCTACAAGTCGTTGAAAAAACGATACCAGAGAAGCCGGAGGAATATGGACCGCAAAATTTGGTTGCTACAAAGAAAGCGGTCATCGTAGATATGTTTGTGGAGGAAGGTCAGCCAAAAGTTGAAATTCATGATCATGTAAAGCCAGGACAAATATTAGTTTCAGGAGAAATTGGCAAAGAAGGAGAAACAAAAACGATCGCGGCAAAGGGAGAGGTTTTTGGAGAAACGTGGTATCGGTCCGAGGTGTCCCTTCCATTAAAGAGTAGCTTTCAAGTTTTCAATGGAAATGAAAAGAGAAAGCACTATCTGAAGTTTGGCGATTGGCCGATTCAAGTCTGGGGGTATGGAGAGCTTCCATACAAACAATTTAAGATGGAGGAAGAAGAAAAACAGTTCCAATTCCTTAAATGGAAGCTTCCGATCACCTATGTTGAGGAAACCTACAGAGAAAGTGAACAATTAGCGAAAGTCTATTCTGAGCAGGAAGCGATAGAGGTTGCAAAGGAAATGGCGAGAAAGGATATAAAAAACGATCTCCCTGAGGATGCTAGGATTAAAGGGGAAAAAATTTTGCGTCAAACAACACAGAATGGTAAAGTATACTTATCCATACATTTTCAGGTAATAGAAAATATTGCAAAACCATACCCAATCATTCAAGGAGAGTCGGAATGACAGAAGAGTTAACTACTATAAAGGTTCAATTAGAAAATCCAAACGAAGCCTTTTCATTGCTTGGCAATGCTGATTCAAACATAAAGATTCTTGAAGAGGAGCTTCATGTATCAATTGTCACTAGGGGAGAAACGGTCCATGTATCTGGGCTTGAAGAACATGTCGAAATGGTGAGCGACATTATCGAAAAGCTCCTTTATGTGATACGCAAGGGAATAAGTATCTCGGGTCGCGATGTAATGTATGCCATCCAAATGGCGAAGAAAGGGACCCTAGATTATTTTAAGGACATTTACGAGGAAGAGATTACCAAGAATGCCAAAGGGAAGTCCATTCGTGTTAAGACCATTGGCCAGAAGCAATATATTAATGCCATGAAAAAAAACGATTTGGTTTTTGGCATTGGGCCAGCGGGGACAGGGAAAACCTATCTCGCGGTGGTCATGGCGATTCATGCGTTAAAAAATGGTCATGTTAAGAGGATTATTTTAACTAGGCCTGCTGTGGAAGCAGGTGAAAGCCTTGGATTCTTGCCAGGAGATTTAAAGGAAAAGGTCGACCCGTACCTGCGGCCACTTTACGATGCCTTGCACGATATTTTAGGGGCGGAGCATACCGGTAGACTTATTGATAGAGGAACCATTGAAATCGCACCTCTTGCGTATATGCGTGGAAGAACCCTTGATGATGCCTATGTGATTTTGGACGAGGCTCAAAATACGACGAAGGCACAAATGAAGATGTTCCTTACACGTCTTGGCTTCGGTTCGAAAATGATCATTACGGGGGATAAAACCCAAATCGATCTCCCAAAGGGAATAGAGTCAGGACTGATTGAGGCCGAGAGAAGATTACAAAATGTGAGAGGGATTGGGATGGTTTACCTTGAACAAAGTGATGTGGTACGACACCCATTGGTGGCGAGAATCATTCAAGCATATGAATAGCAAGACTTAAGCCGCTTTGGAGGATCCAAGCGGCTTTTTGAAGCTTTTTTCTTAAAGGCAGTTTTCGTACGGCAGTGATGTTTGAGCAAAGAGCCTTCTCAAATTCTATTTGTAGGTGAAACTTAGTTAGAAACCTGTTATCATTTTCATAAGGTAATTTTGCATGGATGTGCCATATACATAAATAAATGCTCCTCTTTAGAATTTTGATTTCCCGGCAAAAGCCAGGTTGGATCACAAATGGACATTTCGCAATTTTGCTTATCTGGCATTACAGAAGCCTAGATAGGAGGAATTGAATTGGAGAGATTTCAGCAACAATTAGCTAGAATTCGTGACTTACTAGATGTTACCTTCTTCAGAGTGCTCTTATTTATTCTACTTGCTCTTATACTCTATGTGGCTATGTACAGTAATGTTAAACCAGAGAAGCTTGACTTGAATTTGTTTTCAGTTGCGAGCCAGGCCATAAGATCGCCAGTGACCATATTTGATAAGGAAAGCACGGAGCGGAAAAAAGAGGCTGCTGAGGCACAAGTGGGAGATGTCTATGTACTAAAGAAGGAGATTAACGAAAATAGAGTAGATTTGATCACCTCTATTTTTAATTCTGCTGCTGAAGTGAATAAAGACGTCGAAGCTGGCTCGAAAAGTACTCCCTCGGGGGAATCTGAAACACCAAGCGGAAGTAAACCGACAGGTGATAAAGTAGCGATGTTGAAGGAAAAGCTAACAGAGGATGTCTCAGATGATGTGTCCGATTCAACCTTTGCTGCACTGGTTTCTTCATCGCCACAAGAATTATCCATCGCTAAGGATACTACTGTGACGGCCATCAACAATGTGATGAAGAATAAAATACCAGCTGATGAAGTTGAAAATGCCAAAAAGCGTGTGGAGGAAGAACTGAGGTTTGCCAATCTCGATCTTGCATTAAAAATCGCAGTTATTGAGTTAGGGCGTTACGCCATTATGCAAAACGAATTCTTTGACGTGAATGCAACCCAGGAATTAAGGAAACAAGCAAGGGAAAGTGTAGAGCCTGTGAAGATTTTGCAGGGGGAAATCATTGTTGAGGAAAACCAATTAATTAATCCAGAAATCTATCGTCAATTAGAGCTGGTAGGTCTATTAGATAATGAAAATTCACGCTTACCATTTGTGGGTCTCTTATTAATCATAGGGACTATGCTAGCTGCACTATATTTTTATTTTTATGGACTTGACGTAAAGAGGGAAACGAAGCAAAACTATGTGCTTCTATTTAGCATTATTTTTATCCTGACAATTGGCTTGCTTAAAGGGATCAGTTTAATTCAGATTAACTATTCTGAGATTGGCTATGTATTTCCAGTGGCCATGGGAGCCATGCTGATCAAGATTCTCATTGATGAACGGTTAGCGCTTCTTTGGACGGTGATTATGGCCGTATGTGCCAGCATTATTTTTAATGAAGGA
>DLCS01000029.1:3457-6564 GCA_002480735.1 Bacillaceae bacterium UBA7792
TTTAATGAAGGAATCTCGAGTTCCTTAAATATTACGGTTGGTATTTATATACTATGTAGTGGAATCGCGGGTATTCTATACTTAAGCAAACAAAATCAGCGTTCTAAAATATTGCAAGCGGGGTTATTTGTTTCAGTCATTAACCTAATTGTTATATTTGCCCTCGCTTTTATGCAAAATGTGCACTACAATGCGCTCGAGTATACTTTTTATTTTGTTGCAGCGTTTGTATCAGGGATTTCTTCTGCTGTCTTAACGATCGGATTGCTGCCATTTTTTGAAGCTGGTTTTGGCTTCCTTTCAACGATGAGGTTGATTGAGTTATCCAATCCAAATCATCCGTTATTAAGAAAGCTTCTTACAGAGGCACCTGGAACCTATCATCACAGTGTAATGGTTGCCAATCTTTCTGAAGCAGCCTGTGAAGCGATCGGGGCCAATGGATTGCTGGCAAGAGTAGGCTGCTATTATCACGATATTGGGAAAACGAATCGACCCCAGTTTTTTATAGAAAATCAAATGAATATTGAAAACCCCCACGACCGACTGCCGCCGCTGACTAGTAAAAATATCATCATTGCCCATGCAACCGATGGTGCGGAGATACTGCGGAAGTATAAGCTTCCTAAGGAGATTGTAGATATAGCTGAGCAGCACCATGGAACGACACTGTTGAAGTTCTTCTATCATAAGGCAAAGGAAAATGGTCTTGATGTAAACGAAAAAGAATTTCGCTATCCAGGACCGAAGGCGCAAACAAAGGAGATTGCGATTATTGGGATTGCTGACAGCGTCGAGGCAGCTGTACGTTCGATGTCGAGCCCAAAGCCAGAACAAATCGAAGGCCTGGTCAAAAATATCATTGCCGACCGGCTTCAGGATGGACAGCTTAACGAATGTGATCTGACTTTAAAAGAACTGGAAACTGTGGCCAACACATTATGCGAAACATTAAAGGGAATTTTTCACTCCC
The DNA here is from genome assembly GCA_002480735.1 of Bacillaceae bacterium UBA7792. Classification (GTDB taxonomy): domain Bacteria; phylum Bacillota; class Bacilli; order Bacillales; family Cytobacillaceae; genus Robertmurraya; species Robertmurraya andreesenii. The sequence continues at coordinate 4,431 of DLCS01000029.1, forward strand.
GGATTGAATATCCGGAAATGACGAAACAGAAGGTGAAACAGGCATGAGCATAAACATTGATTTTTTAGATGAGACGGATGAAATTTCCGAGGAAATGGTCCAAAAATTAGAGGAACTTCTGAACTTTGCTGCCGAGAAGGAAAACGTGGAATCCGACAGTGAATTATCGGTTACATTTGTTTCCAATGAGAGAATTCAAGAGATCAATCGTGAGTACCGAGAAAAGGATTATCCCACCGATGTGATTTCCTTTGCACTTGAAGAAATGGGCGAGGGAGAAATAGCGGTTAGCGGCATGGATCTTCCACGAATTCTTGGAGATATAATTATTTCAGTTAAAAAAGCCCGTGAGCAGGCTTCTGAATATGGACATAGCTTTGACAGAGAAATGGGCTTCTTAGCTGTTCATGGCCTTCTTCATTTGCTTGGCTATGACCATATGAATGAAGAAGAGGAAAAAATCATGTTTGACAGGCAAAGGGAAATCTTAGATGAGTTCGGATTACAACGGTAAGAGGACATCTAAATCAAGCGGGGTGCTTCATTCCTTTCGATATGCTTTACAGGGAATCATCCATGCATTTTTGAAAGAGAGAAACATGAAGATTCATGTTGTTATCTCTATTCTCGTCATGATTGTTGGAATGGCTGTGAAGTTAACGCCGATGGAATGGTTATTTATTGTCTTTGCTATAGGTGGAGTGATAACCCTTGAGCTGTTGAATACCGCCATAGAACGATTGGTTGATCTTGTAACGCCCGATTTTCATCCGCTTGCTAAGCAGGCGAAGGATGTTTCAGCTGGAGCAGTCCTTATTTTTTCGATAGTAGCTGTTATCATCGGCTTGATCATCTTCATCCCCAAAATATTTTAAATGAACTGCCTGCTCTTATGTAGGCAGTTTTGTATTAACCTCCCCACCCCCTAGGAATAATAAAACTAGGAAAAGCTCTCCTTAGACTGTAATTTTTAGAAAATTCAAATATCGATATTACATTTTTGCTACAAATAATGAAATATAAAAAAAAATAAGGTAGAATAAATAAAACAGTAGTCTTCACAAATGGGCTAACTTTTACACCGGAGGATTTACATGAATAATATGGCTGACAAACAAACTCATAAATCTGGCTTTATCTCCATTATCGGACGACCAAATGTTGGAAAATCCACCTTTTTAAATCGGGTAATTGGTCAAAAGATCGCGATTATGAGCGACAAACCGCAAACGACTCGAAATAAGGTTCAAGGCGTCCTTACAACAAATGATGCACAGTTAATTTTTATAGACACTCCTGGAATTCATAAGCCGAAACATAAGCTTGGAGACTTCATGATGAAGGTTGCACAAAATACATTAAAAGAAGTCGATATCGTGTTATTTATGGTTAATGCTGTAGAAGGCTATGGTCGAGGAGAAGAATTTATCATTGAAAAATTCAAATCGGTCAAAACACCTATTTTTCTAGTGATTAATAAAATCGATCAGATCCCTCCTGACGAGCTGTTTTCGATTATTGAATCCTATAAAGAAAAACACGATTTTGCAGAGATTATCCCTATCTCCGCACTCGAAGGTAATAATGTTGAAAGATTATTGGAGCAAATTAAGAAGTATTTGCCAGAAGGGCCACAATATTACCCAGCGGATCAAGTAACAGACCATCCAGAAAGATTTATTGTCTCTGAGCTAATTAGAGAAAAGGCATTACATCTAACAAGGGAGGAAATCCCCCATTCTCTTGCCGTCGTAATTGAAAAAATGGAGCGTCTTGAAGAGAAGGATGTCGTTCATGTGATGGCTACTGTCATTGTCGAAAGGGATTCGCAAAAGGGTATCATCATTGGGAAGCAAGGAAGCATGCTCAAGGAAATTGGCAAACGGGCACGAGTGGACATTGAGAATCTGTTAGGTTCAAAGGTATTCTTAGAGCTATGGGTGAAGGTGCAGAAGGATTGGCGCAATAAAATGTCACAGCTGCGTGATTTTGGATTCCGTGAGGATGAATACTAGGGAAAAGCTTGGTTTTATACGAAGGCTCTTTTCTCAAACATTGTTGCTTTTAAACAAAAAATTATCAGACAATACAGTTGTTTATGCAGTCTATCTGTTGAAACAACGGAGAAAAGTGC
>DLCS01000029.1:6696-13607 GCA_002480735.1 Bacillaceae bacterium UBA7792
AGAACCACAATCCGTGCGAATACAGCCTATACCAAAAAAACATTAACAATATTTACGTTTCATGAATTTAATAAGACAGGGCCAAGATATATTTAAGGATTTGGGATAGATGTTGCTAGTCGAAATTTGAAAGGTGGGAATTTTGATGTTGGATTTTACCTGGAAGATCTTTTCTGAAACAGGTAATATTGACACCTATCTTCTCTATAAGGAATTAGAGAAGGATGATCAAGAAATACCCGAAACTCAGAGAAATGAGCTAGCAGAGAAGTTTCCATTTCTGTAGTGCCTGTAATTAGGATGGTGTTGTACGATGCTTCAAAAATGTGAAGGCATCGTCATGCGAACAAGTCATTATGGAGAGTCAAACAAGGTTGTCACCTTATATACCCGAGAAATGGGGAAGGTTGGTGTGATGGCAAGGGGTGCTAAGAAGCCGAATAGTCGGCTGGCCGCCGTCACTCAGCCTTTTACATATGGATATTTTTTGATTAAGCGGAGCACGGGTCTAGGCACTTTAGAGCAAGGGGATATCCTTTCTTCGATGAGGGAGATCCGAGAGGATATTTTTCTTACCGCCTATGCGAGCTATATCCTAGATTTAACGGATAAGGGAACCGACGAAAAGAAGCCAAATCCTTTTTTGTTTGAGCTTCTATATCAAACATTGAATCATATCAATGAGGGGATGGATGCAGAAATTCTCATGAATATCTATGAGATGAAAATGCTACCTTCATTTGGACTATATCCCATCCTCGATCAGTGTACAATTTGTAAAAGTACCGAGGGAGAATTTTCTTTTTCCATTAGGGAGGGAGGATTTCTCTGTCATCGGTGCCTTGAAAAAGATCCTTATCATTATAAAATTTCTCAGGCAACCGTAAGGCTACTGCGTTTATTTTATTATTTGGATATCAATCGTCTAGGTAACATTTCAGTAAAGCTGGAAACAAAAAAAGAGCTGAAAAAGATTATTTCGGCTTACTATGATGAATATTCAGGTTTAAACTTAAAGACGAAAAAGTTCTTGAAACAAATGGAAAATTTAAATAGCTTAAAGCAAGATTGACAATGGAAAAAATTTTCGCTATGATGATAAAAATAAATTGCCATGATGGAAAAGAGTACTTAGCATTCCTCTATGTTAGCGATCCTAGGATGGTGTGAGCTAGGAGATAGAGCGTTAAGGAAGGCGTTCCGGAGCATTGTAAGCCTAATAGGCACTAAGGTGGCTGCAAGCATTGCAGCAAATAGGGTGGAACCGCGGGTAAACTCTCGTCCCTATGCTACTACGTGAGCATAGGGATCGAGGGTTTTTTTGTTTTCCATATGCAATAAAAGAAGGAAGGGATAAAGTTGAACATTCAAAACATGATTCTAACACTACAAAAGCACTGGTCTAATCAAGGCTGTATTTTGATGCAGTCCTATGATGTAGAAAAGGGTGCGGGTACGATGAGTCCTTATACATTCTTGCGTGCCATTGGTCCAGAGCCTTGGAATGTGGCCTATGTGGAACCATCTCGTCGTCCTGCCGACGGCCGCTACGGAGAGAACCCGAACAGATTGTACCAGCATCATCAGTTTCAGGTTATTATGAAGCCATCACCTGACAATATTCAGGAGCTTTATTTGGATTCCTTGCGTGCCCTTGGCATTAATCCATTGGAGCATGATATTCGCTTTGTTGAGGACAACTGGGAGAATCCTTCTCTTGGCTGTGCAGGACTAGGCTGGGAGGTATGGCTTGACGGCATGGAGATCACGCAGTTTACCTATTTCCAACAGGTCGGTGGTCTAGAATGTAAGCCGGTTTCCGTGGAAATCACGTATGGAATTGAGCGTCTCGCTTCCTACATCCAGGACAAGGAAAATGTTTTCGATTTGGAGTGGACAGAGGGCTTCACAGTAAGAGATATCTTCCTCCAGCCGGAATATGAGCATTCCAAATATACCTTTGAAACATCAGATACCGAAATGCTTTTTAACCTATTTAATATTTATGAAAAAGAAGCCCATCGCCAAATGGATGAAGGTCTAGTTCATCCAGCTTATGATTATGTCTTGAAATGCTCCCATACCTTTAACCTGCTGGATGCGAAGGGTGCCATTTCCGTTACAGAACGGACAGGTTATATTGGCCGCTGTCGTAATTTAGCGAGAAAAATAGCGAAGACGTTCTATGAAGAACGGGAAAAGCTTGGCTTTCCAATCCTAAAGGCAAAGGAGGAAAACAGCCATGAGTAAAGATCTATTATTGGAAATTGGATTAGAAGAAATGCCAGCCAGATTCGTGACCGCTTCGATGGAGCAATTAAGCGAAAAAGTACAAAAGTGGCTGAACGAGCATAAGATTGAATTCGGTGAGATTCGTTCCTTTTCTACCCCTCGTCGTTTAAGTGTTGTTATTACAGATGTTGCTTTAGCCCAACAGGATATACAAGAGGAAGCGAAAGGTCCCGCACGAAAGATTGCACTAGATGAAAATGGAAATTGGACGAAAGCAGCCATCGGTTTCAGCCGCGGTCAAGGAATGAGCGTGGATGATATTTACTTCAAGGAAGTGAATGGTGTCGAGTATGCCCATGTTGAAAAATTTATTAAGGGACAGAGCACGGAATCTCTTTTGCCAGAGCTGAAAAATATCATCACTAGCTTGACTTTCCCCAAAAATATGCGCTGGGCAAATGAGGAATTAAAATATATTCGTCCTATTAAATGGCTTGTTGCGATGTTTGGTTCGGAGGTTATTCCTTTTAGCATTGCAGGAGTGGAAACGAGCAATTGGACATATGGTCACCGCTTCCTCGGGAGTAGGGTAGAAATTCCTTCACCAGCAGATTATGTGGTCACACTATTAAGTCAGTATGTAATAGCGGATGCGGCCGAGCGTAAATCGGCTATCGTTTCCCAACTGCAAAAGGTGGAAGAAGAACATCATTGGGTCATTCCTGTTGATGAGGAACTCCTCGAGGAGGTTAACAATCTAGTTGAATATCCGACCGCCTTATTCGGTCGCTTTGAAGAAGAGTTCTTGGAGTTGCCTGAAGAAGTTCTCATTACCTCGATGAAGGAGCATCAAAGATACTTCCCTGTCAAGGATCAGAACGGAGCGCTCCTTCCTTATTTTGTGACAGTGCGAAATGGTGATCATCAGCATCTTGAAACAGTCGCTAGAGGAAATGAAAAGGTATTAAGAGCTAGACTTGCAGATGCGGATTTCTTCTATAAGGAGGATCAAAAGCTCAAGATTGCTAAAGCCTTGGATAAGTTCAAAACGATTGTTTACCATGAAGAAATTGGAACACTTGCCGAAAAAGTGGCTCGAGTCCGAAGCTTAACAGCAAAGGTAACGTCAGAATTGAATTTCTCCGAAGAGGAGCAAAAGCTTGCTGATCGTGCTGCTGAAATTAGCAAATTTGATTTAGTTACAAACATGGTCTATGAATTCCCAGAGCTTCAAGGCTTTATGGGCGAGAAATATGCGCTGCAAAAGGGCGAAGATGCCCGAGTGGCAAAAGCAATCAATGAGCATTATATGCCAAGAAATGCGGAGGATCACACGGCTGAGTCGAACCCTGGTGCGGCTCTGGCGATTGCTGATAAGCTTGATACGATTGCATCGACCTTCGCGATCGGACTTATTCCAAGCGGCTCTCAGGACCCATACGCATTGAGAAGACAAGCAAGCGGCATTGTCCAAACCCTCATTCACAAAAACTGGGATATCAAGCTTGAAAAGCTGATCGCATTGAGTGTTGAATTCATAGCTGAAGCTAATTTTGCAAAGCTAAGCCTTGAGGAACTTGAACAGGAGCTTATCGCTTTCTTTAAGCTTCGTCTCAAGCATTTATTACATGATAAGGGAATCCGCTACGATATCATTGATGCTGTTCTTTCAGGAACTGTGGGAGCTGTTGCTTCTCTTGTACGGAAGGCAGAGACGCTTCAACTGAAAAAGGATGAAGCAGGTTTTAAAGAAAGCATCGAGGCATTGAGCCGCGTGGTCAATATCTCAAGCAAAGCTGATAGCATCGTTGAGATCGACCCTGGATTATTTGAGAACGAAGTGGAACAAAAGCTCTACGATCGTTATCTAGAAGTAGATAAAACCATTTCAAGTAATCTTTCAGAAGAGGAATACTTTAACCTCCTCGTTTCATTAAAGGATGAAATTAATGCTTACTTTGATAAGACGATGGTTATGGTAGAGGACGTTGGCTTAAGAAACAATCGTTTAAGCATGCTGGCAAAGCTTGCTCAACGCATTAAAGCATTTGCCGATGTTACGGAAATCATCGTAAAGTAATAGTCATCGAAAAGAGCCTTCTCGGTTATTAACGACAGGGCTCTTTCATGTCTTATCATGTAAATAATTCGACCAATGCATGGAATGCTACCTATCTCATTCTTTTCATTTTTGGCAAGTAGTATATAATAATCAGTATAAAGTATAGCTTTTTCTGTTTCGATTAGCTTGTTAGGTGGTGAGTACAATAGAACTAAATAAACGACAAGAGCAGATATTGGAAATTGTCAAAGAAAACGGACCTATAACTGGCGAACAAATTGCAGAGCGTTTAAAGCTAACGAGAGCAACCTTACGTCCAGATTTAGCTATTTTAACAATGGCAGGCTTCCTCGATGCTAGACCAAGAGTGGGCTACTTCTATACAGGGAAATCTGGCGTTCAGCTTTTAACGGAAAATCTAAATAAGCTTGTTGTAAAAGATTATCAATCCATACCAGTCGTCGTAAATGAAAATATGTCCGTGTATGACGCCATTGTAACGATGTTTCTAGAGGACGTGGGAACACTATTTGTCGTAGACCAACAAAGTCTACTTGTAGGGGTACTGTCAAGAAAGGACTTATTGCGTGCTAGTATAGGAAAGCAGGAGCTAACCACCTTGCCAGTTAATATTATCATGACTCGCATGCCGAACATAACGATGTGTTCTAAGGAAGATCTTCTCATCGATGTGGCTCAGAAACTGATTGATAAGCAGATAGATGCATTACCAGTAGTCAAGGAAACGGATAAGGGATTTGAGGTAGTTGGTCGTGTAACGAAGACGAACCTAACCAAAGCGTTAGTCGCACTTGCAAATAACGATTAGCACCATAATCGTCTGCCCAAATTTAAACAGAGGAGATGGTTTAAGAAATGGGAAGTATACCAATCATCTATGTTGTATCTGACTCTGTTGGGGAAACTGCAGAGCTTGTTACAAAGGCAGCTGTCAGCCAATTTAATGGAAATAAAGCTACAATCAAGCGGTTTCCTTATGTTGAAGACATTGCCGACATCGATGAAGTAATCAGCCTTGTCAAAATGGATAAAGGGATGATTGCTTATACATTAGTAAAGCCTGATGTTCGAGAATATATGAAAAAAGTGAGTCAAAAAGAAGGAATCTATGCCATTGATATTATTGGCCCGCTAATCGATGAAATTCAAAATGCCAGCGGCTTAGCGCCTCTTTTCCAGCCTGGCTTAGTGAGAAAACTGGACGAAGAATATTTTAAAAAGGTTGAGGCAATTGAGTTTGCAGTTAAGTATGATGATGGGCGTGACCCACGAGGGATATTAAAGGCGGATATTGTCCTAATTGGTGTGTCAAGAACGTCCAAGACCCCTTTGTCCCAATATTTAGCTCATAAGAGACTAAAGGTTGCCAACGTTCCACTTGTCCCTGAGGTCGATCCTCCTGAGGAATTATTTAAGACATCGCCTGAGAAATGCTTTGGCTTAAAAATTAGTCCGGAAAAATTGAACAATATTAGACGAGAACGCCTTATATCATTAGGCCTAGATGATCAAGCGAGCTATGCTAATATGATAAGAATCAATGAAGAACTGGACTATTTTGAAAAGATCGTCAAGAAAATCGGCTGTAGATCGATCGACGTAACGAATAAAGCGGTAGAAGAAACGGCTAATATTATCATTAATCATTATTTTAAGACGAAAGAAGAGAACTAGTGTGTAGTGATGTGCACTAGTTCTTTTGCTTATACTTGGGCCATCTCTAAATCTCTAAATATTTTTATTGTTTTTGAAAAAAAGAATGGAAAAGAGCAATTGTTTGTACTATAATAAAAAATTGTGATAAAAATGTTTATTATAGGTTTAGACTTACTTGTGAACGAATAAACTAATTATGGAAAGAAGTCAAGGCCTTAAAGAAAATTCGACAAAATGGATGGCAAAAGATATTCCTTTTTTTAAGGAGGAATATGTGGAGTGATGTAGAATTAATAGTACATTAGGTGAATTGAAGGTTATGGTGGACGCTGATTCCTGTCCGGTAAAGGAGGAAATTGTCGAAATTACTCTAGATTTCGGCATTGATGTCGTATTTGTTGCATCCTATAATCATGTTCCCAATGAACCTCTAGGGGGAGTTTGGCATTTTGTTGATTCAGATAAAGAGGCTGCAGACTTGTTTATTATGAATCATGTGAATGCCAATGATGTAGTGGTGACACAAGATATTGGTTTAGCTTCAACCCTTCTTTCAAAAAAGGTTCATGTCCTTAATCCACGTGGCATCCCGTATGAGGAAAAAGATATCGAATCTGCATTACATATGAGATATCTATCTGCCAAAGCCCGTCGCCAAGGGAAATATGGCAAAGGACCAAAGCCATTTACTAGCGAAGATCGCATTCAATTCCAGAAAAATTTCATAAAAATTTTGTCGAAAATAAAAGGGATTCCTTCATTTTTGACGAATAACTCTTAGTTGAGTTTTTATTAGAAAAGCGCAAGCGCCTTGCTTATCGCCGTACAAACTGGAGGGGCTTCGACTGAGATAAAGGAATCACGAAGAGCGATAGCGATTCGATGATGACTTATCGTAGGGAGAAGACCTGAAGTTTGATAGGCGATAGGCGCTGGAGCT
>DLCS01000029.1:13808-14078 GCA_002480735.1 Bacillaceae bacterium UBA7792
AGGCGATAGGCGCTGGAGCTGGACAATTCTAGAAGTTGAAAAATTATACTTTCTTATCTCTTAAGAAAAAAATATGGGGATGTTCTCAATGCATGTGCGAATTGCTGAAGAAAAAATTAATGAAATTCGCCAAGCTGTTGATATAGTTGATTTAATTAGTGACTATGTACAACTTAAGAAACAAGGGCGTAACTATTTTGGGCTCTGCCCATTTCATGGTGAAAATACGCCATCATTCTCCGTCTCCCCTGACAAGCAAATTTTTCATTG
>DLCS01000029.1:14293-14545 GCA_002480735.1 Bacillaceae bacterium UBA7792
GACAAGCAAATTTTTCATTGTTTCGGCTGTGGAGCAGGAGGAAATGCATTTTCATTTTTGATGGAGCTAGAAAGCTTGTCCTTCCAAGAAGCGGCTATCAAGCTTGCTGAAAGAACTCATATTGAATTAGAGATATCAGCACCCACATTTTCAAAGGAAACATCGGCTTCCAAAGAATTCTCAAAAATGATTGAGGCTCATGAATTAATACGTAAATTTTACCATCATTTACTAGTAAATACAAAGGATGGT
>DLCS01000064.1:0-734 GCA_002480735.1 Bacillaceae bacterium UBA7792
ACCCAGTTCTCAGAACTTAATGGGGACAGATGATCTAGGGAGAGATATTTTTAGCAGAATTGTTTTTGGTTCTCGAATTTCCTTAATTGTAGGGTTTGTGACCGTGATTATCTCCATTACAATGGGTGTGTTAATTGGTATGGTCTCCGGATACTTCGGCGGTATTGTCGATATGGTGATTCAGAGAATTATGGATGCCATTATGTCAATTCCGGCTTTGATTTTGGCTTTATTTATTGCAGCTCTACTAGGTCCTGCCATACAAAATGTCATCATTGCCCTTGTGATTATTGAAGTCCCTCGGTTTGCGCGGATTGTAAGGGGAGAAATGCTACGAATACGGGAAACGAATTATGTGGAGGCTTCTCGTTCAGTCGGGGCCCACGCTTTTCGAATCATTCTAAAGCATGGTCTTCCTAATATGATGGCGCCGATCATCGTTATGGCAAGCTTGGCCTTTGGTCAAACCATTATTGCGGAAGCATCTCTTAGCTTTCTCGGAATTGGAACGCCACCTCCAAATCCTTCATGGGGATTGATGCTTAGTGATGCGAGCAGATATATGGAAAGCGCACCGTGGCTTGTGCTATTTCCTGGCTTGGCTCTAAGTGTATTAGTTTTAGCATTCAATTTGTTAGGGGATGCTCTAAGAGATTTCTTAGATCCGAAGAATTCATCTTAATGCAAGGAAACTACCTAAATTGGGGGAAGAATGATGAATAAAAAATGGAAGC
>DLCS01000064.1:867-4441 GCA_002480735.1 Bacillaceae bacterium UBA7792
GATGAATAAAAAATGGAAGCTCATCGTTAACTTTTTGTTAATCGGATTTCTTTTATTGGTCATAAGTGCATGCTCCTCTGAAAAAGCCAACAAAGGGAATGAGAATAGTTCGAACGAAAAGGGCTCATCTGAACCAAAACATGGCGGAACGTATACAATTTTGTCACCCGCAGACCCAGATATGCTAGACCCACATCGTCAATCTTCCATCTATACGCACCAGCTTGCTGGTTTAGTGTATAACAAGCTCGTTTCCTATGAGACTGGGCCAGGAGTTGAATTTACGGATTATAATGTGGTGCCGGATCTAGCTGAGAAGTGGAATATCTCCGAAGATGGGAAAGTCTACACATTCCATTTACGAGAAGCGTACTGGCATGATAAGGAACCTGTAAATGGCCGACAGGTAACTGCGGGAGATGTCGTAGCAACGATGGAAAGGATCATTAGTCTTCCTGGCCATCAAGCCGCTCTTTTATCCGAAGTGGAAAGCATTGAAGCAAAAGATGAGCGCACTGTGGTTTTTACATTAAAACAGCCCTTTGCCCCATTTCTAAATTTTATGGCCAACCATTTTATGTGGATTTTGCCGAAAGAGGCAGTGGAAGGAAAATTTGATTTGGCAACAGACGCTATCGGGACAGGGCCATTTGTTTTAGAGGAATGGAAGGATAATATTGAAGCGAAGTACAAACGGAATCCAAACTATTATGAAGAAGGAAAACCATATTTGGATGGAGTAATTTTCAAAGTAGTTCCTGATCCTACTGCTAGATTAGCAGCCATGCGAACGGGGCAAACGGATGCGGTATCTCAGATTTCACCCGAGGAGTTAAACCAGCTAATTAAGAGCAATCCCGAAATCACTGTGTTTGAAGCGATGTTTCCAACCCAGGAACAAATCTATATGGATATGAAAAAGAAACCGTTTGATGATCTTCGTGTGCGAAAAGCGATTAGCTTAGCTGTTGACCGCCAATCCATGGTTGATCGGATTTATGGCGGCGGGGAAATAAGCAGTCCAGTTAATCCTTCATTAGGGAAATGGGCATTACCACTAGAGGAAAGAAAAGAGCTCATGCCTTATGACCCGGATCAAGCGAAAAAGCTACTGGCTGAGGCGGGATATCCTGATGGCTTTGATACAAAGCTGATGGTAACGGACGGGTATGGAGAGCAATTGGTGCGTGTTGCCCAATGGGTGGCCGAGGATTTAAGAAATGTTGGGATTAACGCAAAGATTGAAGTTGTCGAGTATGCAACCTACTTCTCAGAGAGATGGCCAAAAGTCGATTATGAGATGGGAATCGGCTATCAAACATATTTTCAGGAGCCAGATGAATGGTTGAGAACACAGCTTCACACAAAAGGTGCTCGAAACTGGTATCATATCTCAGATCCAGAGCTTGATAAAATGCTTGATGAACAAAGGCTCATCAGTGATGTGGATGAAAGAAGAGAGTTTGTCCATGAAATTCAGCGCTATGTATTAGAAAACCTAGTCAATCCAATTCCTTTAACAACCTATCATACAAAGACCCCAAGAATGCCATATGTGAAGGATGCCTATCCGCACGCTTCTTATGGTTATGGCTATTTGAGGAATGTTTGGCTGGATAAATAGACTTGTAGTTTGATTGAAAAATGGTAGAAGGGAAAATCCAGCATCTTAGAAAACGGATTTTCCCTGTTCCTGACACTGGAGGGAAATAAGATAGGAAAATACCTTAAGACAAAGGAAATGAGGAAAGTGCAGAGAGTTGAAAAATTAGAGCTACCTACGAGCTTTCCAGTAGGTCCTGTTCATGTATTTATCGTATTCGGAGAAAAGCTTACCCTCATTGATACAGGGTTAAATCTTGACCAGGCATGGAAGGATTTGAATGATGGCTTGCACCGGTTAGATGTAAAAATAGAGGATTTAGACCAAATCGTGTTAACCCATCATCATAATGACCATGCTGGAATGCTTCATCGAATCCTAGAAGTACAACCATCGATTGATGTCTACACCCATGAAAATACGAAAATCTATCTGCAAGATAAAGAGTTTGCGAAATGGAGCAGCGAATATTTTGATAAGCTTTTTTACGAGTTCGGTTTACCAAAGGAAATAATAGATTCTTTTACCTTTCGAAAAAAGAATCGAAGAACGATAGATGGTATCAAATTTCATAACATATTACATGAAGGTGCTACAGTACCGGGGATGCAAGGCTGGCAGGTGATTGAGACAAAGGGTCATTCGATGGATCATATCTCATTATATTGTCCAGAAGACGAGCTGTTCCTTTGTGGAGACCATATTATCCAGGATATGCATGCAGGGATTTTTTTGGATGCTCCACTCCAGGGAGAGCCTAGACCCAAAATGCTGATTGAGTATATAAGAGATTTAGAAAAATGTAAAACGCTCCCTGCGAAGCTTACCTATTCGAGCCATGGCCCAGAATTTACAAATCTCCCCAAAGTCATTGATGAGGAATTGCGGAATATCGATCATCGCATCGTCCGAACGGTAGAAGCCTTAAAAAAATTGGGCGGAAAAGGGGCCGGCTTTGAAATCATTCAGGAAATGTATCAGAAGCGCCTGAATAAAGCGATTGTGTCTTTCATGTTTGAAATATTCAGTGTGCTGCAGCTTTTGGAAGTGAAAAATAGGGTTGTGGTTGAAAAAGTGAATGGGGTTTACCGATATCGGCTAGTGGAATAGTAGAAATATGGTTTTAATCAGGATGGAAAAAATGTTCCGTGAAAAACTATTGATGAAGGAGCGGGTAAGTATGAAAAGAGATGCGGTTATCGTTTCAGCTGTTAGAACGGCTATTGCCAAGCAGGGAGGGACCTTAGCAGCTGTTCCTGCCCATATATACGGTGCTGAAGTGATAAAGGAAGCTGTAAAAAGGGCGAAGATTACTCCGAATATGATTGACGATTGTATCTTTGGAAATGTTTTAAGCGGTGGTGGAAATATTGCTAGACTAACAGCGTTGCAGGCTGGGTTGCCTATTGAAGTACCGGGAATGACGATGGATCGTCAGTGCGGCTCTGGTATTAATGCCGTTGCACTTGCTGCCCAGGCAATCCAATCGGGTGCCGGGGATATCTATATTGCTGGCGGGATCGAGAGCATGAGCCGTGCGCCGTATTTAATGGAACGTCCAGAAAAGCCATATAGTTCAGCGCCGCCATCCTTTCGAAGGGGACTTCTAGCCCCAGAGGAAATAGGAAATCCACCAATGGGGATAACCGCCGAGAACCTAGCAAGAGAATACAATATTTCTCGGGAGGAGCAGGATGAATTTTCCCTTATAAGCCAGCAAAGAATGGCAAGAGCGATGGAGGAGGGAAGGTTTGAAGAACAAATTGTTCCGATCAAAATTCCTGTCCGTAAGGGTGAACCGATTATTTTTGACAAAGATGAACATCCGCGTCCAAATTCAACCTTGGAGGACCTAGCCAAATTACCAGCTGTCTTCCCGCAGAATGGTACAGTGACCGCCGGGAGCACTGCTGGCTTAGATGATGCTGCTGCTGCAGTTGTAATCAGGGCCAGGGAAAAGGCGGAAGAGCA
>DLCS01000138.1:0-495 GCA_002480735.1 Bacillaceae bacterium UBA7792
CTCCACATTATCCAAATAATTATCCATTAACGTCTTCGCAGATTCCTCATACGAATACACAAAAGCTTTTTGAACTTCTTTTTTCGCGATATCATCATATTCCTTACGAGCAACGGAAATAAAATTCAAATAGCGCTCCTTCAATTCATCCGTAATGGACGGATGCTGATCGAGCCCTTCCTTCAATGAACGGAGCACATCTAGTGCATTAATGGACGTCATCTCTTTGCGAATAATCGTGGAGGAAATGCGGTTGATGACATAGCGAGGGTCAATCCCGCTCATTCCTTCATCATTGTATTCCTTTTTCAATTCCTCCAAGTCAGCTGAATTGAAGCCCTCCACATTCTCGCCATCATACAGCCTCATCTTTTTCACAAGATCGATGTCACCTTTTTTCGGTTCCTTCAACCGAGTAAGAATCGTGAACATCGCAGCAACCCGAAGTGTATGTGGGGCAATATGGACATCTGCCACATCACTTTCACGAATCAT
>DLCS01000138.1:606-8848 GCA_002480735.1 Bacillaceae bacterium UBA7792
ACATCACTTTCACGAATCATTTTTTCATAGATTTTCTCCTCTTGACTAACCTTTAAATTATACGGAACTGGCATCACGATGATCCGTGAATGCAACGCCTCATTTTTCTTATTCGAAATAAAAGAGCGATACTCAGTTTCATTCGTGTGAGCGACAATGAGCTCATCAGCTGAAATCAGCGCAAATCGTCCAGCCTTGAAGTTCCCTTCCTGCGTCAGTGATAACAAATGCCATAGAAACTTCTCATCACACTTCAACATTTCCTGGAATTCCATCATCCCGCGGTTTGCTTTATTAAGCTCCCCATCAAAGCGGTAAGCACGTGGATCAGACTCTGAGCCATACTCTGCAATCGTTGAAAAATCAATACTGCCTGTTAAATCAGCAATGTCCTGTGATTTCGGATCAGATGGACTAAAAGTACCGATTCCAACCCGTCTATCCTCAGAGAAAAAGATCCGTTCCACCAGAACATCTTCAATTCTTCCCCCATATTCCTGTTCCAGTCGCATCGTATTTAGAGGAGACAAGTTGCCCTCAATTCGAATTCCATATTCATCATAGAAATCCTGGCGTAAATGATGAGGAATCAGATGGAGAGGATCCTCATGCATGGGGCAGCCCTTGATCGCATAGATCGCTCCTCGGTCTGTTCGTGAGTACGCTTCTAGTCCTCTTTTGAGCATAGCTACGAGAGTTGATTTACCTCCACTAACTGGTCCCATTAATAGTAAAATCCGTTTTCTGACATCTAACCGTTTGGCTGCTGGATGAAAGTATTCCTCCACCAACTTTTCCAAAGCTTCCTCAAGGCCAAACAATTGGCTACTGAAGAATTGATATTGATTCCTGCCATCGACCTTTTCGACTCCGGCATCCTTAATCATATTATAAACGCGTGAATGTGCTGATTGAGCAACCAATGGCTTATCTTTTAAAATCTCAAGGTATTCTGCAAAAGTCCCTTCCCATTTTAACTTTTCGTCTTCATATCTTTGCATTTCAATCTTTTTCAATATATCCATAAGGACCCTCCCCTGTAGCTTGATCAGAGACGATTAATATAATCTATGCGGCACGTCTTGTGAACATGCGTAACAAGGGGGAGTTTTCAGATGCCTCCTGAAAAAGAGCGCTTGTCAAAAAAAATCCATACTTTACATTCACAGTTTGGATAGAATAAGCTATAATGAACGTATATGTTAAAATTTGTACTTAAATAATTTCTTGAGGGGGGCATACATAAATGAAACTAATTCTAATCCTTGGCGTTATGATAGCGTTTTTATCTGCTATCTTCACAGCAGGCTACAATGATAAACCAGGTGCAAATAAATAATGAAAAAAGCTGCTGACATAGACTCAGCAGCTTTTTTCATTCTAGCGCAAATTCAATTTCTTGTCCGCGACAAAATCCTTCATGTACATTCGCGATTTTCTCTCAAGCATTTTTCCCATCTGCTCGGTCCAGGTTTCACTTCTTTTGCCAGCGGTTCTTTCGAGATAGTAGTTCTTAATCACTTCATTATATTCTTCAAGCTCCTTGGTATACTTCTCTTCGTTCGCTTCATATGTATTTTCATGATAGATATGCTCAAGTGGAAGGCGAGGCTTTTGCCCTGTTATTTTTGCCGGGTAGCCAACAGCAAGACCAAATAACGGAATCACTCGCTCAGGTGTTTTCAATAGCTTGACCACTTCTTCAAGATTATTACGAATTCCACCAATGTAGCAAATTCCGAGCCCCATCGACTCAGCCGCAAGGGCCGCATTCTGTGCAGCTAAAGCAGCATCAATGAGTGCCACCATAAATTTCTCCGTGCTTTCGATCGAAGGCTCGACATCCTTTCCCTCCATTTTCCCAATCACGGTATGGCGGTACAAATCGGCACAAAACACAAAGAAATGGCCATTCTTTTCAACATATGGCTGATTTCCTACAACTTCAGCAAGCTTTTTCTTCATTTCTTGATCGGTAATTCCGATAATGGAATACGCTTGAATATAGCTGGAGGTGGAGGCTGCTTGTGCACTTTTTACAATGGTTTCAATTTGTTCCTTTGATAAAAGCTTGTCCTCAAAGCTGCGGATGGAACGGTGGTTTAAGATGGTTTCAATGACTTGGTTCATCTTTTCTTCCTCCTATACAAAAAAGAGGAGACCGCCATTAGCGGTTTCACCCTCATTATTTCAGCTGCAAGTAATCCTGTTGTCTCAATGCTTCATACACTAAAATAGCTGCTGTATTGGATAAATTCAATGATCGAACACGATCATTCATTGGAATTCTAAGACAACGCTCTTGATTTTTGGCAATTAGATCCTTCGGTAGACCGGTTGTCTCTCTGCCGAATATAAAATAATAATCCTTATCCTTCTGGCTATAATCAAAAGCCGTGTGAGGCTTTATGCCAAACTTTGTTAAATAGAAAAACTCACCAGCTGCATTCTTCTCAAAAAACTCGTCTAATGAATCATAGTAAATAATATTTACAAACTCCCAATAATCTAGCCCAGCTCGCTTCAGCATTTTATCATCCGTCGAGAAGCCTAGCGGCCGGATCAAATGTAAGGTTGTCTCGGTTGCTGCACAAGTGCGAGCGATATTTCCCGTATTGGCTGGAAGTTCTGGTTGATATAAAACGATATGATTTGACAAAACGTTATTCACCCACTTATCGCAAACTCTACGGGCTATTATACCACTATTTAGAAAAATTTTATTGAAAAAAGGATGGATTTAGGATTGGTCATCCAAAATATGCAAAAATTTATATTTGATATTAGGAGTATAGGCAGTCGAATCCTCATACGCCCAATACCGCATCCGGCTATTTGCCGTGTGAGCATTAACAAGCGGCATGCCATCTACATCCTTTGCTGTTACGATCGTAGTGTGGTCAAAGCGACCATCCCCTTGAAAATCATAACAAATCACATCACCAAGCTTTAACTCCTGTGGATCTGACACCTCTCTTGCCCGTATACCAATTTTTGCACCAGGCAAATACCATCTTAGTGAGTTGGCCACGGTCCAGCTATAGCTCCAATTATTACTTCTCATCCACCATCCATTACTACGGTTGGGATAGCCAACCATCGGGGCATCTCCAGCATGAAGACATTGAGAAATATAATTCGTACAATCAACATCAAACTTTCGGAAGGCAGGATTGTAGTCATTCCACCATCTCTCCGCATATTTCACCGCCTGAAGACGATCATAGAAAAAAGTCACTCGTTCGTCATTCGTGATTTCCTCTTCAATGCTTGCTCTAGTGACCTCTTCTGGACTTCCTAGCACATCTAAATTCATTTCTTTATCTTCTACGAGAATATCCTTATAAAACTCCGCAACTCGTTCTTCCACTTCTTCCTCAATATATAATTTTTCCTTATGATTGATTAAATATTGAAAATGCGCACGATAAAATACTTTTCTGGGTTCCTTTTCATCGAGCTCCTTAATGATTTTCCCGATCGCCTTGACCTTCACAATTTCCGCATTTCTTTTTGCTAAGGACTCTTTTTTCGCTTCTATCTTTTCACATACTTTGTTTCGCGGATTTGATACGCATTGATTCACTCTTTTTAGCAAATGCTCCTGAAGCTGTTCTTTCATTCTATCCAACTCCCTTCACATCATATAATATGAAGAAAGCCGATATTTGGGATATTTCCTCATTGTGGAAATGACTTCCTGTTCATTTTTTGCACAAATTACAAAAGGGATGAATCAATCAAGAAACTGTAATCCTTTTTCAATTTCTTTTAGTACTTCATCATCGGTTTCCTTACTTTGTGCATGAAATAGCTCCTGTTTCGCTTTTTCTCCACCTATTTTTCCTAGTGCCCAGGCTGCTGTTCCTCTAAGGACAGGCTGGGGATCATGATTTAACACATCGACTAAATCATCGACTGCGGTTTCATCCTTAAAATGAGCGAGAGCAATGATTGCATTTCGTTGAATGGGTCTCTTCCCGCGCCATGCTCCAGCTAGTGTACCAAAGCTTGCTTTAAATTGGCGATTACTCAACTTCAGCAACGGTTTAAGCAAGGGCTTTACCATTTCGGGATCTGCCTCCATTTCCTCATGAAAATGAAAGTTCCTTCCCTTATTTTCCGGGCAAGCGGTTTGACAGGAATCACAGCCATATAGACGGTTGCCAATTTTTTCACGAAACTCATCTAGAATAAAATCCTTTGTTTGTGTCAAAAAGCTAATACAGCGCTGTGCATTGATTTGTCCACCTTGAACGAGTGCTCCAGTTGGACAAGCCTCAATACACTTGTTACAATCCCCGCAGCGATCCTCCATCGGTTCATCGGGTGCAAATGGGAGGTTGGTAATCATTTCGCCTAAATATACATAGGATCCAAATTCTGGCGTGATAATGGCACAATTTTTCCCACTCCATCCAATGCCTGCTCTCTCGGCAACAGCCCGGTCCGATAATTCACCTGTATCCACCATCGGTTTACAGTTTGCTTCTGGAACCCTTTCCTTAATGAACTCCTCCAGCTTACTAAGCCGCTCCTTCAGAATCAAATGGTAGTCCAGCCCCCACGAGGCGCGGGCAAAAAGCCCCCTTCGTTGACCTTTCTTACTTACTACCCTCTTACTCATTTTGGAAGGATAGGCAAGAGCAATTGAAATAATCGTGCTGGCCCCTTCCATCAGCAGAGCTGGATTTGTTCTTTTTTCAATATCTGGCTCCTCAAAGCCCGATTGATAGCCTAATTCCTGTTGACGAAGAAGTCGGTTCTTCAGTTCATCAAAGGTGGAGGCAGAGGCAAAACCGATCTTATCAATTCCGATGACTTGACTATATTCAATAATTTCTTGCTTTAGCTTATCGTAATCCATATCGCCCCACCTTTCTTTTTAATTAATATTCCATGTAAAACTACCTCCATTATGATAAACTATTTTCAACTGTTTTTGGAGGTGGAAAACTTGGAATTCAACTTATCACCCCAGTTGTGCGCAACCATACCGAATTTTAAAATTGGTTTGATCGATTATCGCAACATCGAAATTGGAGCAGCTCCACAAATGCTAAAAGGAAGACTACAGCTTTTTCAGGAGTCATTATTTTTTGAACTTGAGGATAAGAACGTAACCGATTACGAGGGCATTCGTGAGTGGAGAGCCATTTTCAAAAAAACCGGAAAAGACCCGAATCGCTATCGTCCCTCTGTTGAGGCACTTTATCGCAGAGTGAAAAAGCAGCAATTTCTGCATTCAGTAAATAGTGCAACGGATTTAAATAACTTCTTTTCCTTGCAATATGAAATTCCATTAGGCATCTATGATCTTGATCAGCTTTCTGGTGATGTTTCAATGAGGCTTGGTGCTGAAGGTGAGGAGTATTCTGGCTTAAATGGGCGGGTTAACAACTTACATAACTTGATTCTCACCGCTGATGAACAGGGTCCCTTTGGCAGTCCTTTTGTTGACTCTAACAGAAGCGCTGTTTCTGAATCAACTAAAAATGCCTTGCAAATCGTCTATCTAAAGCCTTCGATGGATACGGCTGAAGCTGAAAAAATGGTTCACTCTCTGATGAACATGTTTACACAAATTCATGGTGGGGAAGCTCATTTCAAAGTCATTGAAGGAAATTATTAAGAGCCAGCAGCATATGCTACTGGCTCCATTTATATTTAAAGGGTGAATCGCGCTATGAGAGAAAATCATGTTCTCCTATTCTTAGACGGATACAGCTGCAAAAAGTTTCTATTTTTCTTTTAGAAAATGAAAAACGCAATACTTCGTTCTTTCCGAAACGAAATACTGCGTTGCCTATGTATGGAGCGGGTGATGGGAATCGAACCCACGACAACAGCTTGGAAGGCTGTGGTTTTACCATTAAACTACACCCGCATAAAGATTGAAATGTTATTAAGTTTTTTCTTACGCATTTTGGCCTTATCATGCCTCTTCCTCTTCCAGCTAATTCGAAGATGTTGGATGCGTCGAGGCAACTCGTAGTAATTCACAGAGGCGTCGCTCGTGGCTGTGGTTTTACCATTAAACTACACCCGCATTAGATATCCGTAAGAGCGTTACTAAAATAATGACAATAAATAAATTATCATTTCCCCATTAATTTGTCAAGTTTTTATTAAAAATTTGTCTATTTTTGTCGAACAATAAGCACAAGCCTCACTTTACCGTTACGGTTTTTCCTTTTAGAAAACAACTTAGGCATTGTTATAAATGGAATAAAGTACTAATACAATATACTGTGATCAAAAGGAGGTGAATTCTATGAAAACAGGTGTATCTTTTCTAAAGATTGCAGCCTTGTATTTCCTAATTGGTGTGGGGATGGGGCTAACCATGGAAATTATTCTAGATCACAGACTTGCAGGTGCTCATGCCCATATCAATTTGATTGGATGGTTCCTATGGCTATCTTTGGGCTAATCTACATTCTTTTCCCTAAGGCGGGTGAATCAACCCTGGCAAAAGTTCATTTCTGGCTTTATAACATTTCGTTCCCTTTATTCATGCTCGGGTTAAGCTTCCTTCTTTTAGGCGATTCTTCACTCATGATCCTTCTAAGAATCTTTCCAAATATCCTCGTACTCAGTGTCCTATTATTCGTGATTAATGTATTTATGAATGTCCGTGCAGACGACGTGAAAAAGCTTCTGCGTCAGTAATGATGCCCCTGTTCTTAGCGGCAACAAAACGAAACCGAGTGTCTCCAAAGGGTGTTGTTGACACCTTGAAGACACTCGGTTTTCTATAAGGGAAACCCCTGGTCTAAAATCAACTGCCATCATTAACACTGCCATATGATTAAATATATATAAGGCCTTAGAGGAAATCTACCAGCCGTCCGCAACATTTTTTGTTGAGGATTGTGGCATAATTATGTTCTCTATGATGGAGACAACTCGACTTGGAAACAAATATCCACTTCCAAAACGCACAAAAATCCCCCGCTTTCCGCGAGGGACCACGATTGTACCTTACATTGTTTGCCGCTTTTCTAAATCACGTGCGGATTGACTGGTTTCAACCATTTTTTCATCCTTTAATGTCCTAAAAATCACATCTACAAAAGGTGTGGAAACCCCATACCAATAATTTTCATTCTTAAAATGATGAAGCAAATGGAGCTTCTTAACCCAGATGCCAAATTTCGTTCTCGGTTTGATTGGACGATGGGCAACATAATGCTTCCATTCATAAATAAGTAGCATGAGAATCGTCCCCGAAACAAACGAAAGTGTCCCGATTAAGGTAGACTCAATGAAAAAGAAAATGATTCCTGCGATGAGTAAGTTCGGAATGGTGTACCAAAGTGGTAAAAATAGTAGCTTCAGGTCATTTGGGTCTTTATGGTGGTCGTAGTGGATGCGTTTTAAGAATTTTAATAGATACGGATTATCGGGAGTTTTCAAATGAAATAAGAATCGGTGGGTTATATACTCGATAAACATGTATCCAACAAGTCCGATTACAAAGTATATGGCTAGCAACCATGTCGATCCCTTTATTAATACAAAACTGGCCATCCCAATTAACAGGCAAAGCATAACTGTGATGTCAAAAAACAAGAAAAAATCACGATACAGCCCTTTCTTCTTCATTTCCCACTCTCCTCTTCATCACATTTCTTCTTCCATAGCTGTAAGCTTTTCTTCATCATGTCTTTTGTAAGTTGCTCTGTTGCTAATAAATCACCTTTTAGAACAGCTGCCAGCAGTTCGTCATAATAGTGCCTGGAGGCCTTTCTGTGATCCAGTACATCGAAATATTTCTTTGCCATCGGAACATAGATATCAGAAAAACTATTCAGGATAAATAAATAGATTGGATTAGGAGATAGACTAGCTAGTTTTAGCTGTAGTTCCCAGTCAAAGACCGCATATGCTTCTGCATGGTCCTGTAGATTCTCCAAATCGGCAAATAAGGCAATTACCTTAACAGGTGCGTGGCGAACAGCTTCCATAATATAGGTTGGTGTAAGTGAAATCCTTAGTTCCAACATATACTCAATAAAAATATCTGGGATATCCTCATAGCACTGAAGAATATTGACAATGGTCATTAAGTTCCCTTGCGTCCAGTAATTATTTACAATTGCAGGCATTCCCTTCCGAGCCGTAATCCAGCCATCACTTTCTAAGCTCTGCAGCGCCTCCCGAACAGTCGGTCTCCCCACATGAAAAAGAATTGCTAACTCTCTTTCAGGCAGCAGTGGTTCATCAATTTTGTATTCCC
>DLCS01000127.1 GCA_002480735.1 Bacillaceae bacterium UBA7792
CTTCGTCAAGACAAGAACATCACCAGGACGTGCTCCAACATTTTTCCATACTTTTTTCGGATGGACGATCCCCGTAACAGAGAGTCCGAAAAAAGTATGGAAAAATGTTGGAGCACGTCCTGGTGATGTTCTTGTCTTGACGAAGCCAATTGGTGTTGGCATTATGACAACAGGTATTAAGCGCCAAGCTGTTACGTCTGAACAGGAACAACAGGTGACAGAGGTGATGGCAACATTAAATAAGAGAGCGGCTGAGCCCCTTCATGGATTTTCACCGCATGCCGTTACTGATGTCACCGGTTTCGGTCTTCTCGGTCATGGCAGTGAAATGGCAAGTGGCAGCAACGTAAGCTTTGAAATCTCACTAAGTAAGGTTCCGATACTAGAGGGTACATTAGAATTAGCGAAAAATGGTGTCGTCCCTGGCGGCTCGAAATCGAATCACAAATGGTTGGAAAATGATGTGGAATACACAGACATTTCTCCAGAGGAACAAATCATTTTATGTGATGCCATTACCTCGGGTGGCCTGCTTACCGCTTTGCCTGAAGACGAAGCTCGTCAATATGTGGAGATTTTACATAAAGAAGGCATTGAGGCTGCATCCATCATCGGGAAAGTCATCGAGAAAAAAGAAAAGCTTATCTATGTGAAGCAATGAAAAAAGGGTGTTCTCAAAGAAAATTTATGAGAACACCCTTTTAATATCGTTATTTTTGGATAGTTTTGTATTTCAAGCTTAATTTCTCGATCATATCCACCGTCATTTTTGCGAGGTCGTAATCAGCCCTAAAACCCCACTCCTCCTTAGCTGCCGTTGCATCAATGGAGTTTGGCCAGCTATCGGCAATGGATTGACGGATCGGATCAACTTGGTAATTCATTTCAAAGCTTGGAATATGTTTTTTTATTTCATCCGCAATTTCCTCCGGAGAAAAACTCATAGCTGTTACATTAAAGGCATTGCGGTGTTTTAGGCGCGATGGGTCTGCCTCCATTAAATCGACGATCGCATTTAGTGCATCAGGCATGTACATCATATCCATATAAGTACCTTTGTCAATGTATGAGGTATAAGACCCATTTTTCACCGCTTCATAATAGATTTCTACCGCATAATCGGTTGTCCCGCCTCCGGGTGGAGTAACAAAGGAGATCAAGCCAGGAAAGCGAACTCCCCTCGTATCTACTCCAAATTTTTGAAAATAGTAATCAGCTAGCAATTCCCCAGCTACCTTATTTACTCCGTACATCGTCGTTGGTCTTTGAATGGTATCCTGTGGTGTATTGTCCTTTGGAGTTGTTGGCCCAAATGCCCCGATGGAGCTTGGTGTGAAAAATTGACATGACAGCTCGCGAGCGGTCTCGAGCGCATTCATGAGTCCACCCATATTTAAATTCCATGCAAATACCGGCTTCGCTTCAGCTGTTGCTGACAACAAGGCGGCCATATGGATGAGCGTATCGACCTTGTGTCGTTTGGCAAGCTCATACATTTTGTTGCCGTCAGAAACATCAAGAACCTCAAATGGTCCATCTGTCTCCTCTTCTGGATTGCGGATATCTGTGGCGATCACATTGTCCACACCGTAGATTCCTCTTAGCTTCGTGGTTAGTTCGGACCCGATTTGTCCTAACGCCCCTGTAATCAGTATTCGATTCATCTAGCTGCTCCTCCAAACCTTTGCTTCTTATATAATTCCCATCTCTTGCCCAACTTTTTTATAAATGGCTAAAGCTTGATCAAGCATGTCTTTTGTATGTGCGGCAGAAGGCATATTGCGCACTCTTCCCGTTCCTTTTGGTACGGTTGGGAACACGATCGATTTCGCATAAACTCCTTCATCGTATAAACGTTTACTAAATTCCTGAGTTTTGACCTCTTCACCGATGATGCATGGAGTGATCGGAGTCTCGCTTTCCCCAATATCAAACCCGAGATCGACTAAGCCTTTTTTCAGATAATTTGCATTTTCCCAAAGTCGTTCATTTAATTCTGTACTCTCCATAAGAATATTGATGGCTTCTATACAAGCAGCAACATCCGCTGGGGTTAAGGCAGTTGAAAAAAGAAACGGACGACTTCTCACCTTTAACCAATCAATTAAAGATTTTTTTCCAGCTACATAGCCACCAACAACACCAATTGCTTTTGATAATGTCCCAATTTGAAAATCTACCTTGTCAGATAAACCAAAATGTTTGACCGTTCCTGCCCCTTTTCCTAGAACCCCGGAACCATGAGCATCATCCACATAGGTGATAAGGTCGAATTCCTCGGCAATTTGAACGATTTCAGGAAGCTTGGCAATGTCCCCGTCCATTGAGAAGACCCCATCTGTAATAACCATGACCTTATTGTATTGACCTGATTCTGTGGCTTCCTTCGCCTTTTTTCGTAAGTCATCCATATCGGAATGATTGAAACGAATGATCTTCGCCCTTGATAAACGGCAGCCATCGATAATCGAAGCGTGGTTAAGTTCATCAGATAGAATCGCATCATTTTTATCCATTACGGCTGAGATGGCCGCCATATTACAGTTAAAACCAGATTGATAAGCAATGGCCGCTTCGGTATGCTTGAACTCCGCTAATTTTCCCTCTAGCTGTACGTGCAGATCTAATGTACCGTTGATGGTCCGAACAGCCCCAGCACCAACTCCGTATTTCTGTATCGCTTCGATCGCTACAGCCTTCAGTCTTTGATCTGTTGCTAACCCCAAATAATTGTTCGAGGAAAGATTGATGAGTTTCTTCCCTTTTATGGTGATTTCTGGACCATTCGGGCTTTCAAGCGGATCTATCACATTATAAAGACCCTTTTCTTTTAATTCCTCAAGGTTTTCCTGTAAAAAAGCATCCAATGTTTTACTCGACATAATGAATCCCCTTTCTCTTAAAAGATATCCTGAAAAGACATCTGTCTTTCGCAGGTGGACAATTATAAATCCTGATAACCCTTGTTAATATTGGTTTTTATAACTATTAATTTATCACAAAACTATAATTTGTACACCTATAAAGGACAGATAAAATTCGACTATCTTTTTCGATCCTCTTATTTTTCTCCCTTTATTTACAAACTATGTGAAATGTCTAGTCTTCATTTTGTAAATTTAGTAAAATAGATTATCGACCTTAATAATAGATGTTGATTTATTTTATACAGATAAAGAGAGGATATATGAATGAGTTTACTAACAGTTGAGAAATTAAGTCATACGTTTGGGGATCGGACGCTTTTTAAAGATGTGTCCTTTCGTCTTTTAGCAGAGGATCATGTTGGTCTCGTTGGCGCAAATGGCGTGGGGAAATCAACGTTGATGAAAATTATCACGAAGCAATTAATCCATGATTCTGGAAAGGTTGAGTGGACACCAGGCGTCCATTACGGGTATCTCGACCAGCATACCGTGTTAACACCCGGGAAAACGATTCGGGATATTTTGAATGATGCCTTTCTGCCGCTATTTAAACGGGAACAGGAACTAAATGAAGTAACTGCGCAAATGGCGGAGGCAACACCAGAAGAACTTGAGGTATTGCTTGAAAAAATGGCTGAGATCCAAGACCAATTGGATGCTGGCGATTTTTATACCCTTGATTTAAAGGTTGAAGATGCAGCCAGTGGACTTGGCCTTGAT
>DLCS01000070.1 GCA_002480735.1 Bacillaceae bacterium UBA7792
GGTACGAGTAACGTAGAGAATGCGTACGTATAAGGCGGTACATAAGATCAACAACTAGCTTTAACTCTACCTAGCTAAAAGATCACTGGCTACCTCGACTGAGATAGCCAATGTTATCAAGAGTATAAATTATAGAAAGAACCTTTGGATATCGTTCCAAGTCACAACAAGCATTAACAACATCAGGAGGGCGAAGCCGATAAAGTGAACCATCCCTTCCTTTTGTCTGTCAACAGGCTTTCCTCTTAAACCTTCGACGGCAAAGAACATGAGCCGTCCTCCGTCAAGTGCAGGGATTGGTAGTAGATTCATGATCCATAGATTAATACTGAGCAAACCAGCCCATTTCATTAAGTATAATATCCCTGATTTGGCCACGGTATCTGTTGAAACATAAATTCCTACTGGCCCGGACAGAGCATCAATGGAAAATTGGCCTGTGATCAGCTTTCCTAGCATCGAGAAGATTTCTTTTGTCCAAACATACACATCTTTGCCGCCATATACTACCGCTTTTAGAGGAGCTTTTTCCATCGGATTGTATACTCCAATAATTCCTATTGTTTCTCCATCTTCTTGCTTTTGCTTCTTCGGTGTAACCGGAATGGTCATCTCCTTGCCGTCTCGTTCAAGCAGGAAATCCAATTGTTTCTCCGGATTTTTTTGAATAACCTCGACAACATCTTTCCAGCTTGAAATCTCTGCACCATTAATAGAATGAACAATATCGCCTTCCTGAAGACCAGCAGCAAGTGCCGCACCATCAGGAGTAAGCTTTCCAAGCATTGGTTCATTTGTTGGGATCCCTTGAATGAGGGCAATTATCACAAAAACCACAAAGGCGAGCACAAAATTCATCATCGGGCCGGCAAAAATAGCCATTGTCCTTTGTCCAAGTGTTTTCGATGCAAATTGGCGATCATACGGGGCAATAAGCGTCTCCGATCCATTCTCGATTAACCTGGCTTGACGGCTTATCTTAAATGTCTTGAGCGTGTCATCGTCTCCCTCTTCATAGCCTTTAATGACAAGCTCGTGCTCAAGATCACAAGCTTCGACTTCAATAATCCTGAGGTCTGGATATTTTTCTTTGTTACTAAGAATAATCTTATTTACTTCTTCCTTCGCATCAAACAACAGCCCCACTCGATATCCAGGCTTGATTTCAATCATTTCCGGATCATCGCCAGCCATGCGAACATAACCGCCTATTGGCAATAGTCTTATCGTATACAAAGTCTCATTCTTGGTAAAAGAAAATACCTTCGGGCCCATTCCAATTGCGAATTCTCGACAAAGGATTCCTGCCCTTTTCGCAAAAATTAAATGTCCTAATTCATGAAAAAATACTAACGCCCCGAAAATAATGATAAAGGCAATCACTGTACTCAAAATAAAACCACCTTTTATTTTGGCTGTTTTCTAATTAACTTGCTTTTTTAATTATCATGCTTCTGTCCCATTGCAGCAGTTACGTGAAATAAGCCTGTACGAAAACAGTCTTATGAAATGAGAGAGCGGACAACAGCTCGCGTCTCTAGGTCAACCCCTTGAATGATGTCTAAATCTGGATTTTTAACAGAGCTATGAGCTTCTAATGCTTTCTCAATCAAATCCTCAATTTCAAGGAATGTAATTTTTCCATCTAGGAAAGCTTGGACAGCAATTTCATTTGCTGCATTAAGGACGGTTGGCATCGTTCCTCCCACTTTACCAGCTTCAATGGCAAATCGTAAACAGCGGTATCTTTCTAAATCCATTTTTTGAAAATGGAGCTGTCCAATTTCCGCTAAGTTCAATTTAGCCGCAGTTTTAAGGGGGATTCGATCTGGATAGGTCAAGGCGTATTGAATTGGAACTCTCATATCAGGTGTTCCAAGCTGTGCGATCACACTGCTGTCATGAAACTCCACCATTGAATGAATAATACTTTCTTTATGAAGTAGGACATCTATTTTTTCATATGGAATATTAAATAACCAATGAGCCTCGATAACCTCTAACCCTTTGTTCATCATGGTTGCAGAATCGATCGTGATTTTTGCACCCATTGACCAATTCGGATGGTTCAATGCCTCCGATACTGTTACATTGTTTAATTCTGCTCTTGTTTTATCACGAAAGCTTCCACCAGAGGCCGTAATAATGAGCTTTTCAATATTTTTGGCCTTCTCACCCTGAAGGGCTTGAAAAATGGCCGAATGCTCACTATCGACTGGAAGAATGGCAACGTTATTTTTCCTAGCTGCATCCATTACCAAATGCCCTGCCGTCACCAATGTTTCTTTATTAGCAATGCAAATTGTTTTTTTCGCTTTTATCGCTTCAAGGGTTGGAAACAGCCCGACACTTCCGATAACAGCATTCACTAAAGTGGTAGCCTTCGGATATGTGGCCACTTCTACTAAACCCTCATGCCCAAAAGAAAAATTCATCTTTGGAAACTCTTGTCTTAGTTCTTCTGCATCCTCTTTGTTCGCAACTGACACAAGTTCGGGCTGAAATAGTGTTATAATTTTCCGTGCTCGCTCAATGTTTTGTCCAACTGACATAGCGACTAGCTGGAACTCAGTTGGATGCTCATTAATGATATCTAATGTTTGAGTTCCGATCGAGCCAGTTGCTCCTAATAAACTAATATATTTCACCAAATTCACTCCAAATCTAACTAAAGCAGCTGTAGAAAATGCACCAATGGCCAAACAAATAAAAGACTATCAAAACGGTCCAAAATGCCTCCGTGACCAGGGAGAATCGTGCCAGAATCCTTCACATTGTAATGACGTTTTAATGCTGATTCAACTAAATCTCCTACTTGGCCAAATACCGATAGCACGATGGTTACTAGAACAAGCTTCAGTAATGAGGCATTCATATCAGAGAATAGGATGAAGAGAATGGCGACAATTACGGCGCAAAAAATACCACCTAAAAAGCCTTCAACTGTTTTATTTGGGCTAATTTCTGGCCAGAGCTTTCTTTTTCCAATGGCACGACCGATAAAATAGGCACCTGAATCCGTCGCCCAGATAATAAATAACGAATAAAAAATATAAACAAGGCCAGCTTCTCTTGTTTCAATAAAATACAAGAACCCCATACCAACATAAAGGGTTGCCATAATCGAAAATGCTACATCGTCAAATGTAAACTTATTTTTCGTAGCAACAGTATAAGTCAAAAATAACAAAACTGCCAGTAAGGCGAATTCAACCTTCGTATATCCTAAATCCGTCAAAAAATCTTGATATTGTTCTGGCAAAAGAAAAATCCATAATACCAGTAATGAAATAAGACCCGGAATAGAGAATAGGCTCAGATGACGCATTCTTAATAATTCATATAATGCAATCGAGGCTAAAAGATAAGCCAACAAGATAATTGGGAATCCTCCAACGATTACAATCGGTAGAAAAACAGCTGCTGCGATGATAGCTGTGATTATTCTTTGCTTCATTGTAATATATTCAACACCTTTATTTATACTCCACCAAATCGCCTTTGGCGACTCTGATATGTTCCGATTGCTTCTAAAAAATGATTCTCATCAAAATCGGGCCAAAGAACATCCGTAAAATAGAGTTCAGTATAGGCCAGCTGCCAAAGCATAAAATTACTCAACCGGATTTCTCCACTCGTCCTTATTAGTAAATCAGGATCCGACAATCCATTTGTCATTAAATAAGTGGAAAGGGATTCTTCATTAAGCTCCTTTTCATTTATTATACCATTTTTATAATCATCCAAGACGTGCTTCACTGCATCAAGAATTTCAGCCCTACTTCCATAATTCAGAGCAAAATTTAAGATAAGGCCATTATTATCTTTCGTTTCACGCATTGCCTTTTCAATTGCTCTAAGTGTCGCGGAAGGCAAACTCTCTTTATAGCCTATCATTTCGACACGGACATTCTCCTCCACTAGCTCCGGAAGGAAAGTACCAAGAAATTCCTCTGGTAGCTTCATCAAATAATCAACTTCCATTTTGGGACGCTTCCAATTTTCCGTCGAAAATGCATAGAGCGTGAGTGTCTTTACACCAACCTCATTCGCAAGTTTGGTAATCTTCCTAACAACCTTCATGCCTTCATGATGTCCAGCAATTCGTGGTAGAGCCCGTTTCTTGGCCCATCTTCCATTTCCGTCCATAATAATGGCAACATGCTCAGGGATCATTTGCTCTTTAATCGCATTCTTTTGTTCTCGGAGAATGGAAGAGTTGTTCTTGTTCTTCCAAGGATTCATCTTATCTAACATGATTTTGCTCCTCCAGTAAAGAATTTCTCTCTGGCTGATGATTTCAGATATTTATACTTAATGCTTATATCATACCAAAAATAAAAGGAGATATCTCCTTAAAAAATATGTACAGGCTAAAGAAATAAGAATAAAAAGTTGGGTGTGTAAAAGAAAAACCCCCTATGGATAGAGGGTTAATCTTTTACACTTCCAAAATTTCTTTTTCTTTTTCTTTCGTAAGATTATCAACCTTGGCTATGTATTCATCTGTGATTTTCTGAATATCATCAGCATAGCCTCTAAGATCATCTTCCGTAATTTCGCCATTCTTTTCTAATTTCTTTAATTCATCGTTTCCATCGCGACGAATATTTCGAATGGCAATCTTCGCTTCCTCCGCTTCCTTCTTCACTAGCTTAACTAGCTCTTTGCGGCGGTCCTCTGTTAACTGAGGAATGGAGAGTCGAATAACGCTTCCATCACTAGAAGGGGTCAAACCTAGATCAGATTTAAGGATTGCTTTTTCAATATCTCCTAATATAGATTTGTCATAAGGCTGAATAACAAGTAGGCGAGCCTCTGGCACAGAAACACCAGCAAGCTGGTTAATAGGCGTTGGTGCACCGTAATAGTCTACGGTAATACGATCCAATAATGACGCATTGGCCCTACCGGCACGAATACTTGCAAGCTCACGCGTATAAGCTTGAATAGCCTTTGTGTTTCTTTCCTTAACGTTTGCTATCACTTGTTTTGGCATTATCTTTTCCCCCTTACGATTGTACCAATTGTTTCACCTAGTACAGCTCTTTTAATATTACCATTTTCCATGATTGAAAAAACGATTAGTGGGATATCATTGTCCATACATAATGATGAAGCTGTTGAATCCATGACAGCTAAACCTTCCTTCAAGACATCGAGGTAGGATAGTTCGTCATACTTCTTCGCATTCACATCCAGCTTTGGATCTGCGGAGTAAACACCATCCACATTATTCTTTGCCATTAAAATGACGTCAGCTTCGATTTCAGCAGCGCGCAAAGCAGCAGTTGTATCTGTTGAAAAATAAGGGTTTCCAGTTCCAGCAGCAAAAATAACAACACGCTTCTTTTCTAGATGACGAATCGCACGACGTCTTATATAAGGCTCAGCCACTTGTCTCATCTCGATTGAAGTCTGCACACGTGTTTCAATTCCAAGCTGCTCGAGACTGTCCTGAAGAGCTAATGAATTCATGACCGTTGCTAGCATGCCCATGTAATCGGCATTGGCCCTGTCCATGCCCATCTCCTCACCGATTTTACCTCTCCAAATATTACCTCCGCCAACTACTACAGCAACCTCAACACCTAACTCAGCCAATTCCTTGACCTGATTCGCTACAGACTTGATGACAGTAGGGTTAATGCCAAATCCTTTTTCGCCAGCTAAAGCTTCACCACTAAGTTTTAAGACTACTCGTTTATATTTGGGACTGCTCATTAGAACCTCCGTATGTATAATTAGACGTCAGTATAAGGGAAAGAGTTTCTAACGAAAAACTGTCCCCCGCCAAAAAACGACATCCTTTTTTACATTAATCACTTTCATAATCC
The DNA here is from genome assembly GCA_002480735.1 of Bacillaceae bacterium UBA7792. GTDB lineage: Bacteria > Bacillota > Bacilli > Bacillales > Cytobacillaceae > Robertmurraya > Robertmurraya andreesenii. The sequence continues at coordinate 5,838 of DLCS01000070.1, forward strand.
TGATTTGTATTATGAAATGGACTCACATGTATTCTTTTAAAAGAAGGGAACACATCGTGTTCCCTTCATCCGCCTTAATGAATTATTTTTTAACTTGGCTCATAACTTCTTCAGCAAAGTTATCTTCGCGCTTTTCGATACCTTCTCCAACCTCGTAACGAACGAAATCGCGGATTTTTCCACCCTTAGATTCAACAAATTGACGAACCTTTTGATCAGGGTTCTTAACGAAGGCTTGGTCGTTGACGCAAACATCCTCAAAATATTTTCCGAGACGGCCCTCTACCATTTTTGCCACAATGTTCTCAGGCTTGCCTTCGTTTAGTGCTTGCTGTGTTAGAACCTGGCGCTCACGTTCTACTTCATCTGCAGACACTTCATCACGTGAAACATATTTCGGATTTAAAGCAGCGATATGCATGGATACATCCTTAGCAGCCTCTTCGTCAGTTGTGCCTTCAAGAACAGATAGCACACTAATGCGGCCACCCATATGTAGGTATGCACCAAAAGCATCGCTGTCAGTCTTAGTCTTAACTGCAAAACGGCGAAGAGTAAGCTTCTCACCAATTTTTGCAACCGCAGCATTGATATGTGCTTCCACAGTTGCCCCGTTGTCCATTACTTGAGAAAGTGCTTCTTCAACGGAAGCAGGTTTTTTAGCTAATAAATGATCTGCTAGTTCTTGAACAAGTGCTTGGAATCCTTCGTTCTTCGCAACAAAGTCAGTTTCAGAGTTTACTTCAAGGATTACAGCCTCATTTCCGTTTACCTTTACAGAAGTAAGACCTTCAGCTGCAATTCGATCGCCTTTTTTCGCAGCTTTTGCAATTCCTTTTTCACGAAGTAAATCAATTGCTTTCTCCATATCTCCATCTACTTCTTGTAGAGCCTTTTTACAATCCATCATACCTGCGCCTGTTTTTTCACGCAGTTCTTTCACCATTTGTGCTGTAATAGCCATTATGAAAAATCCTCCTTAGGGTTTATGTACTTATTTTTAACAGGACTAACAGCAGCTAATCCTTTATTCTCGAAAAAAAGGTGATAAAGAAGGGTAAAGCCCTCTTATCACCTTCCTTGTGTTTCGTTATATTGTCTAGCTCCAGCACCTATCTGGTCAAGGCACTTCCGCATTTCGATTTACGCTGTTGTTACTTCTTCGCCTTGCTTAGCTTCTAAAATAGCATCTGCCATTTTACCAGTTAAAAGCTTAACCGCACGAATTGCATCATCGTTCGCAGGGATAACAACGTCGATTTCATCTGGATCACAGTTTGTATCAACGATACCTACGATAGGAATGTTCAATTTGTGAGCTTCAGCAACAGCAATGCGCTCTTTACGAGGGTCGATGATGAATAAAGCATCTGGAAGCTGCTTCATATCTTTAATACCGCCTAAGAACTTTTCAAGACGCTCTTGTTCTTTTCTTAACCCGACAACTTCTTTTTTAGGAAGTACGTCAAAAGTTCCGTCTTCAGCCATTCTTTCGATATCTTTAAGGCGTGTAATACGCTTTTGGATTGTTTCAAAGTTTGTTAAAGTACCACCTAACCAACGTTGGTTAACATAGTACATTCCAGAACGTTCTGCTTCTTCTTTAACAGAATCCTGAGCTTGTTTCTTTGTACCTACGAAAAGAACTGTACCGCCATTAGCAGCTAATTCTTTTACCCAGTTGTAAGCTTCTTCAACCTTCTTAACTGTTTTTTGTAGGTCGATGATGTAGATGCCGTTACGCTCAGTGAAGATGTATTTCTTCATTTTTGGGTTCCAACGGCGAGTTTGGTGTCCAAAATGTACACCAGCTTCAAGCAATTGCTTCATAGAAATTACTGACAT
>DLCS01000075.1 GCA_002480735.1 Bacillaceae bacterium UBA7792
GAAATGAAACGCCGCAACGAACAGTTTGGAGTCGTGACAATGTGTATTGGTGGCGGAATGGGTGCTGCTGGGGTGTTTGAATTAATTTAAATCGGGGCTGTGATATTTTCAGTGCTGATAATAGCCATATGTGCGTGGGTGAACGGGTTTTGCTCGGCACGAGCAACGTAGTGAACCCATGCACATATGGCGGTATCAAGATCAACATAAAAATTTGACAGCAATTAAATCAAAAAGGGGCTACTTGCCCCTCATAAATAGAATGGAGGAATATGAAAATGACAAACCAAACGGATAACCTAATTAAAGGCGGAAGCTTTTTAATTGAAGATGTCACATATGATCAAGTATTTACACCAGAGGATTACACCGATGAGCAGGTGATGATTGCGAAGACAACAGAAGATTATGTGATTAATGAAGTTTTACCAGAGGTTCCATATCTAGAAAAGCATGAATTTGAGCGTTCTGTGAAGCTTTTACACACTGCTGGAGAACTTGGCCTGCTTGGTGCTGACGTACCAGAAGAATACGGTGGTCTAGCATTGGATAAGGTAAGCTCCGCATTAATCGCAGAAAAAATGGCGATTGCTGGCGGATTTGGGATTACACATGGTGCGCATGTTGGGATCGGGTCACTTCCAATCGTTTTATTTGGAAATGAAGAACAAAAGCAAAAGTATCTTCCTACTCTTGCAACTGGTGAGAAAATTGCAGCCTATGCATTAACAGAGCCAAGCTCAGGATCTGACGCACTGGGTGCAAAAACAGTAGCTAAATTAAACGAAGCTGGGACTCACTATGTATTAAACGGTGAAAAGCAATGGATTACAAATGCTGGTTTTGCTGATGTATTCGTTGTTTATGCAAAAATCGATGGCGATAAATTCTCCGCATTCATCGTGGAAAGAGAATTCCCGGGTGTATCTACAGGTGCGGAAGAAGACAAAATGGGAATCAAGAGCTCTTCTACTCGTACATTAATCCTTGAGGATGCTCAAGTACCGGTTGAGAACCTATTAGGAGAAATCGGCAGAGGACATGTGATTGCCTTCAATATCCTTAATATTGGTCGCTATAAGCTAGGAGTTGGTGCACTAGGCGGTGCAAAACGTGCAATGGAGGTAACGATTCCTTACACGAACCAGCGTCAACAATTTAAGACGCCAATTTCTGCTTTCAACCTAACTAAAGAAAAAATTGCAACAATGGCTTCTAAAGTATATGCTGCAGAAAGCTCCATCTATCGTACAGTAGGGTTGTTCGAGGATCGAATGAGCAAGCTTTCTGAAGAAGAAGCAAAAACAGGTAAAGCCGTTGCTGCTTCTATCGCTGAATATGCGATTGAGTGCTCATTAGGAAAATTCTTCAATACAGAAGTTCTTGATTATGTAGTAGATGAAGGCGTTCAATTGCATGGTGGATATGGATTCATGGAGGAGTATGAAATTGCTCGTGCTTACCGTGACTCTCGTATTAACCGTATCTTTGAAGGTACAAATGAAATCAACCGTCTACTTGTGCTAGGCACTTATTTGAAGAAAGCCCTTAAGGGTGAGCTTCCGCTATTCCAAAAAGCAATGGCTCTACAAGAAGAGCTTATGATGCTTATGCCAGAAGAGCCAGGTGATGAGCCATTAGCACAAGAGAAGATGCTTGTGAACAACGGTAAGAAGATTGCTTTACTTGCTGCAGGCTTAGCTGCCCAAAAGTTTGGCAAGGAAGTAGAAAAAGAACAAGAAATCTTCGTTAATATTGCGGATATTGTGGCAAATGTGTATGCGATGGAATCTGTTGTGCTACGTACAGAAAAAGCCATTGCCAAGAGCGGTTTAGAGAAGAGCAATCAAAAGCTTCTTTATACACAAATCTTCTGTCAAGAAGCATTCAACAAAATTGAAGCAGATGCAAAAGAAACCTTAGTTGCTTGTGAAGATGGAGATATGCTTCGCATGATGATGTCAACTCTTCGTAAGCTAACTCGTCATGTTCCAACAAATGTGATTGCGAAGAAACGTGAAGCTTCTGTGAAGCTAATCGAAGCTGAAAAGTTTGTACTATAATATTAATGTGGCTCCCTTCCAGTGGTAAGGGAGCCTTTTGCTAGATCAAAGCAATCAAGTATTGTTTCGACTGACCTTAGATTGTCATGATCTTTCGTAGCAAATATGATAAAATTTAATTATAGATTGCAAAATTTATACAGATGTGGATATGATAACATTGGTAGGTGAAAAAATGGCTCTGACTTTTTATTGGTATCCGAAATGTGGTACATGTCGAAATGCAAAAAAATGGCTGGACCATCACCAGATCTCGTATCAAGAAGTACATATTGTCGAAAATCCTCCTTCTCGGGCTGAGCTGAAACAGCTGTACGTTAAGAGTGGACTTGATATAAAGAAGTTTTTTAACACAAGCGGCATGAAGTATAGGGAGCTAGGATTAAAGGATAAGGTTAAGACGGCCTCGGATGAAGAGCTGCTTGATATTCTTGCTTCAGATGGCATGCTTATCAAACGTCCATTGCTTACAGATGGTGACAAAGTAACAGTTGGGTTTAAAGAAGAGGATTACGAAAAAAATTGGCTATAAGTATTAGGAGGGGTTAAGGTGAATACACCAAAGGAATTACGCTATTCAGAAGAGCATGAGTGGGTTAAAGTAGAAGGAGACAAGGTTCGCATTGGGATTACTGATTTCGCTCAATCCGAGCTCGGCGATATTGTTTTTGTCGAGCTACCAGAGGTAGGCGACGAAATAACAGCAGACGAGCCATTCGGAAGTGTTGAATCAGTAAAGACTGTCTCTGAGCTATATGCACCGATTAGCGGCAAGGTGGTTGAAATAAACGAGGACCTAAGTGACAGCCCAGAATTCGTGAATGAATCTCCATATGAAAAGGCATGGATGATCGTCGTTGAGCCGGCTAGCATGGCAGATGTTGAGAATCTTATGACTGCTGAGCAATATGAAGAAATGGTGAAGGAAGACTAAAAAAGTAAAAGCGCTCCACTCAGGGTGGGGCGCTTTTGTCATAAAGAACAAGGTGATAGGCATGAATGAATGGAACACAGAAAAGATACTGATTGTTGAGGGTAAATCAGATAAAAGAAAGGTTCAAAGCATTATTAAAGAACCAGTTGAAATTATTTGTACAAACGGGACGATTGGGATTACACGATTGGACGAATTGATCGATTATCTGACTGGAAAAGAGGTCTATGTTCTTGTTGATGCAGATGATTCCGGTGAAAAGCTCAGAAGGCAATTTCTTAGAGAGCTACCAGAGGCAGAGCATATTTATATTGATAAAATGTACCGAGAGGTTGCGACAGCCCCTGAGCATCATCTAGCAACTGTGCTACTAGGGGCCAATATTGATGTACACACGGAGTTTCTTGATCGATGATAAGGGAGTATGAAAAAAAGGACATTTTGGAGCTTGAAGAGAACATGGACACTTCTTTCCTTTATCTATATACCCCTATGTGTGGCACCTGTCAGGTAGCCGGAAAAATGATCAATATTGTAGCTGAATTATTCCCTTTGTTTAAATGGGGCATGATCAATTTGAACTTTATTCCCGATCTTGCGAAAGCATGGGAAATCGAAAGTGTGCCATGTCTACTTATTTTTAAACAGAATCAAATTCAGCAAAGGATTTACGCCTTTCATTCAGTCCCATTCCTATACGATTCAATTAAACAATTTACGGATAAATAGACCCATATATGGGTCTATTTTAAATTTTCAAATTTTTTGTTTACTTTATCCCTGAGGAGGCTTATGATATTTAGGGATACGAAATAAACAAAAGGGGAATATATCTATGCCATTTTTTCAAGAATGGTCTAATCAATTTAAGAGTTACAATAAAAATATTAAGCTTGCTTTATTAGCTAATATATTTGCTCAAGTAGGACTTGGGATTTTTATGGTTATCTACAATTTTTATATCCGTGAGCTTGGGTATAATGAACAAGTTAACGGTCAGGTTATTTCAATGACCTCATTAGCAACGGCCATCATCCTAGTTCCTGCAGGCTTATTAAGTGATCGCTTTGGACGAAAGAAGAGCATGCTTTTTGGAGCATTCTTGACGGGAATTGTCCTTTTATTTAGAGGGTTAATTGAAGTGCAAAGCTTATTGGTCACCTTGGCTTTTCTAACAGGCTTAACCTCGGCTTTCATGCAAGTATCGGGAATTCCTTGGCTGGCTGAGAATTCCAAACCATTTCAAAGGGTTCATTTATTCAGCATCTACTCAGCCGTAATGACTGCTGCAAACGTAATAGGAAACCTACTTGGTGGAACCCTGACTGATTTTTTTAGCTTGTTTTTTTCAGAGCTGATTAGTATTCGGTTTACATTGCTTATAGGTGGAGCGATATTTTTAATCGCTTTAATCCCTATATTTAAATTCCAGGAGAAAAGAGAAATTCAAACAGAAAAGAAAGAGAAGATTCCACTTAAGGAAAAAATTAAGGACCAGCGCGATGGGTTTAAAATTATTATTCTATTTGCTGTTGCTCAATTGATTATTGGTGTTGGAGCAGGACTGGTTATCCCTTATCTAAACCTTTATTTTGCTGATCGTTTTCATGCATCCAATTCAATCATCGGCTTTATCATCTCCCTAGGCCAAGCTGCAACTGCTGTAGCGATGATCATTGGGCCATTAATGGTGAGAAGGTTTGGCGAAGTGAAAGCGGTGGTGATTTTACAATTAGCGTCTCTACCATTCTTACTTTTAACAGCATATACGGAGAGCTTGCTGCTTGCTGCGATTGGCTTCCTGTTTCGACAGGCATTGATGAATGCTGGAAATCCAATTCAAACCTCGTTGATGATGTCGAAAGTAAGCGACTCTGTTAAAGGGTTGGCAAACTCAGTCAACCAAATGGTATTTAGTCTTGGTTGGGCGATAATGGGTCCAATATCTACCGGGATCGTTATGGCGCATGGGGCTTACTGGGGTTATGCGATCGTCTTTTCCATCACGGCCTCCTTGTATTTAGTAGGTTCCATTTACTTTTTTGCTGTTTTCAGAAGCATTCATAAACCGAAGGCCTCTTCGACAGCAAATGCAGCCCAATAGCCTAACAGAAACTTACATATTTCTCGGGAAATGATTTTTTTAATGGCTCTTTTCTACGTATTTGTCGAAAGAAAGAAAAAGGGTAAGGAGCTTTTAGAACGAAATATATGTTATAAGCACTGCTTAAGGAGGGCTTTCTTTGCAGCGTATATTACATATATTAGTAGATGAAGTTAATTCCAGAGGACATTTATCCTCATTGCTCAATGGTGTAAAGATGTCGGTGATGCTCGACTCAAATAGCGGGGTTAATGTCTTAATCATTGAGAACGGGAAGCTTGGGATGGAAGAGGAAGCAGATCAGGAAATAGATGCTTATATTTCGGGTAAGGAAGCGATTATGAAAGAATTGCTAATGGGAAGAATTAAATTGAGAGCAGCCAGAAAAAACGGTCATTTGCAATTGAAATCGACTATTCGAAATTCCTTATTTTTAGAGTCTTTATTTTTTCTTGCGTTAACGAGTGGTAATCATACAGAAATTTCAAAATTATTAGTTGACGAGAAATCTGTTTCGTGCTAGTATTCTATTAATTGAATGAGATGTTCTTATCGAGAGTGGTGGAGGGACTGGCCCTTTGAAGCCCGGCAACCGGTTTTTTACACGGTGCCAATTCCAGCAGAGCTTTGCTCTGAAAGATAAGAAGAGTGTTGATTCTATCCCCCTCTTCTTATGAAGAGGGGTTTTTGCATTCTTTGAAAAGAAGGGGAGTAGGAAAAATGGGTGAAAACAAGAAGAAGTACCGTTTAGAAACATTGGGAGTCCACGGAGGACTAAGTCCGGACCCGGTAACAGGGGCAAGGGCAGTACCGATCTATCAGAACAATGCCTATCAGTTTCAAAACACTGAGCATGCAGCGAATTTATTTGCTTTAAAAGAGGCTGGATACATTTATACTCGTATCCATAATCCGACTGTCACTGTTTTTGAAGAGCGTGTGGCTCTCCTTGAAGGAGGAATTGGAGCTTTAGCTGTCGCAAGTGGAATGGCGGCCATTACGACCGCAATCCTGAATCTTGCAGGAGCAGGAGATGAGATTGTAGCTGCTGGCAATCTGTACGGGGGGACCTATAATCTTTTTGCAGTGACACTCCCAAGATACGGAATTAATGTGAAGTTTGTTGATGCAACTGATCCGAATAATTTTAAAGAAGCCATTACCGAAAAGACAAAAGCACTTTTTGCCGAAACAATCGGAAATCCGAGCCTAAGAGTGTTGGATATTGAAGCCGTAGCAAATGTTGCACATGAAGCTGGAATTCCACTAATTATCGATAATACCTTTGCAACTCCGTATCTATGCTGTCCAATCGAGCATGGAGCTGATATTGTTATTCACTCAGCAACGAAATGGCTCGTAGGGAATGGGACGACTCTTGGAGGAATTATTGTCGATGGTGGTAATTTTGATTGGAATTCTCCGAAATTCCCTGGGTTTGTTGAGCCTGATCCAAGCTATCACAATATTGTTTATAGTGAGGCACTTGGTGCTGCAGCGTATATTACGAAGGCTCGGGTCCAGCTGCTACGAGATATTGGTCCAGCGCTAAGTCCGCTTAATGCTTTCCAATTTACACTTGGCATAGAAACGCTTCATGTCAGAATGAAGGAGCATATCGCAAATACGAAGAAAATTGTCGAGTATCTGCACAACCATCCAGCAGTTTCATGGGTTTCTTATCCAGGTGATGAAGGACATCCTGATCAGGCCCTAGTGGAAAAATATTTACCGAAGGGAGCTGGCTCGGTTGTTGTCTTTGGAATTGCAGGAGGCAGAGAAGCGGGAGCAAAGCTTATTAATCAGCTCGAACTATGGGCACATGTAGCTAACGTAGGAGATGCAAAGAGTCTAATTATTCACCCTGCTAGTACGACTCATCAACAGCTGGACGCGGCAGGGCTAGCAGCTGCTGGGGTATCGGAGGATCTTGTTCGACTTTCCATAGGGATTGAGAATGTAGAGGACTTAATTGAGGACCTGGATCAGGCCATTGAAGCCGCAACAGGAATATCCTCCATTACCGCAAAGGCCTAAGCAAATCTAATAGGCTAGTAAAATCTTTTTCTGTTGACACCCCATTATTTCCGTGATAGTATAAATGCTATATTTAAACATGTATACAAATTGAATAGATAGTTTTACTCTTATCCAGAGAGGTGGAGGGATGTGCCCGATGAAGCCCGGCAACCGTCAGTGGTCGACACTGAAATGGTGCCAATTCACACAAAGCAAATATTGCTTTGGCAGATGAGAGAAAGGGAACTTGTCTTATTGATGCCTTTCTGCTTTTCTGCGGGAAGGCATTTTTGCATTTCCTATTTGGTACCAGGTACCGCTGGTGGACTTTTTATCAAATTTGTCCGTCTGGGGTGGACAGTAGGATGAATGAAAACCTTTGGTGAGAGAAAGCTATCCGTAGCATTCTAACTTATACGTTTAAAACTAGGTATTTATGTAGGAGTAATCGGATTGAAAATGGGGTGAGCAACAATTGATTTCTATACAAAATGTAAAAAAAATATACGCTTCCAGTAAAGGAAAGGTTACCGCTGTTGATCATGTCAGCCTCGAAATAAAAGAAGGTGAAATCTTCGGTGTCATCGGCTATAGCGGAGCCGGAAAGAGCACGCTAATCAGAATGTTAAATGGTTTAGAAATTCCAACAAGTGGCTCTGTTGTGGTAGCCGAAAAAAAAGTTTCCAAGATTAAGGGAAGTGAGCTTAGAAAGGCCCGGCAGGAAATCAGTATGATCTTCCAGCATTTTAACCTACTTTGGTCAAGAACGGTAAGAGAAAACATTGCTTTTCCGTTAGAAATAGCCAGGATTCCCAAGAGTCAAAGGCTTAAGCGTGTGGATGAGCTAATTAAGCTAGTCGGTTTAGAAGGAAGAGAGGATGCTTATCCTTCCCAACTAAGTGGAGGGCAAAAACAAAGGGTTGGCATCGCAAGGGCGCTTGCTAATAACCCGAAGGTATTGCTTTGTGATGAAGCAACCTCTGCACTTGATCCACAGACGACAGATTCTATCCTTGAGCTGCTTGTGGATATTAATAAACGGCTCGGGTTAACGATTGTTCTTATCACCCATGAAATGCATGTAATTCGAAAAATTTGTCATCGTGTAGCCGTAATGGAAGAGGGCAAAGTGGTCGAAATAGGGCCGGTGTTAGAGGTGTTTAAGAATCCCCAAGAACAAATTACAAAACGATTTGTCCAACAAGTTACAGAGCCCGAGGAAACAAGGGAAACAATTGAACATTTAATTGCCTTGTATCCTACTGGAACAGTAGTCCAGCTTGGCTTCGTGGGAGAAACAGCTGAGCAGCCTCTTATCACGAATTTAATCAGAAATTTTGAAGTGACGGTTAATATTTTGCAGGGGAAAATTTCGCAAACACAAAATGGATCTTATGGTACTCTGTTCATTCATTTAGACGGTAACCAAAATGACATAGCGAAGGCGATTGAGTTTATCCAATCCCAGCAAGTTGGAGTAGAGGTGATCAAGAATGCTTAATGAACTCTTTCCAAATGTTCGATGGGAGAAGATGTGGGAGGCAACAGTAGAAACTCTGTATATGACAGGGATTTCGGTAATAGCTACGTTTATTTTAGGAATTATTTTGGGGTTGTTGCTTTTCCTAACAGCGAAAGAAAATATATGGGAAAATATGCTAATTAATAAAATTATAAGTGGATTTGTTAATATTTTTCGTTCAATCCCTTTCATCATCCTAATTGTGCTACTTATACCCTTTACCAAACTACTGCTAGGGACGATGATTGGGGAAAATGCCGCCCTTCCGGCTTTAATTATAGGTGCAGCACCGTTTTATGCAAGAATGGTAGAAATCGGTTTAAGAGAAATTGATAAAGGGGTTATTGAGGCTGCAAGATCAATGGGTGCTAAGACAAGTACAATCATATGGAAGGTACTTCTTCCTGAATCTATGCCAGCCCTTGTTTCTGGGATCACCGTTACAGCGATTGCACTAGTAGGCTATACCGCAATGGCTGGTGTTATCGGTGCAGGAGGTCTAGGGAATCTCGCTTATCTTGACGGATTCCAACGCAGTAGAAATGATGTGACCTTGATGGCAACCATTATTATTCTGGTCATTGTTTTTATTATCCAATTTATTGGAGATTTTATTACAAACAAATTAGATAAGAGATAAAGAGGAGTGTATTTTCATGAAAAAATGGTTAACAGTTTTATTTACATTCGCACTGGTTTTATTTTTAGCTGCATGTGGTACATCTGAGAATGCCAACACTGAAAAAGGTGGAAATGCTGATAATGGTGGGGAGAAATCAGAGGAATCAACAAAACTGGTTGTTGGAGCTTCAAACGTTCCCCATGCTGAGATTTTAGAGGAAGCAAAGCCGCTGCTTAAGGAAAAAGGAATTGAGCTACAAATTGAAACCTTCCAGGATTATGTTCTACCTAACCAAGCATTAGAGTCAGGGGATTTAGACGCTAACTATTTCCAACATATCCCATATTTGAATAGCCAAATTGCAGAGCATGGCTATGATTTTGTCAACGCTGGTGGAATACACATTGAACCGATTGGAGTCTATTCGAAGAAATATAAGAGCCTTGATGAATTACCAGAAGGTGCAACCATTATCATGAGCAGCTCTGTACCTGATCACGGACGTATTTTATCGCTACTTGAAAAAGAAGGGCTCATTACTTTAAAAGAGGGCGTTGAGAAAACAGAAGCAACCGTTGACGATATTGTAGAGAATCCAAAGAAATTAAAATTTGATACTGAATATGAGGCATCCTTACTTCCACAAATCTTCAATAATAATGAAGGAGATGCAGTACTTATTAATTCAAACTATGCGATTGACGCTGGTCTAAATCCATTAGAGGATGCAATTGCAATTGAAGAAAGTGATTCTCCTTATGTAAACGTCATTGCTGTTCGTAGTGGGGATGAGAATAAAGAAGCAATCAAGACGCTTGTAGAAGTGCTTCGCTCTGAAAAAATTCAAAACTTTATTTTAGAAAAATATAAGGGTGCTGTTGTACCCGTCTCAGAATAAAGAGAGGAAAAAGGTATCCGAGCTGGATACCTTTTTTACTTCAATTGAAAGGAAACCACACCAATTCTAAGAACGCTAAAGCAATCATCATCCTATAGCTCCTCATCGCTGAGTACATCCAAATAACTGAAAAAATCAGCATTGAGTAACAGAAAATACTCTGCTAACATAGGGAAGGTAAATGATGCTGCTTTTGGAATGACAAACTGAAAGGAATGGTTCATTATCAACCCATTAAAATTGAACTACACAGCTGAGATGGACAAAGCGATGCAGGGTGCACATAAGATTAATTATGAGGTATACTCCAGAAAGCATGAAGCAAGGATGCGAGTGGAAAGAAGACGAGAGAAAAATCATATTGAATGCCAACGATTGGCAAGTGACGTATATAGAAACATTTTGTACAGAAGTATATAATAAGGAAGTTAGGAGAAACCGGTGTTTTAATACACTGGTTTCTTCATTTGAAAGATTTAAATGATTTCTATTCTCAATTAGAGTCTATATACATACAAAAATTGGTTAGGGAGAAAATATATTAACCAAGCAATTCTAATCTTACATATAAGATTGAGAGTATCTTTAAACGCTGAGAAATAAATAATCGTGGGAAGGAAGGAAACGGATTACTATTTATTTCAAAATGATTTAACACTGCATAAGAGTTGCTAACACTTTTCATTTGTTATAAGATTGTAATGAGAATAGAATGAGAATAGAAATTGGCTTAAGCCAAAGGAAGAACTTTCATTTCATATACGGAGGTAATATCATGGCAGGATCAACTTTAACAATTAAAGACCTTCATGTTTCTATTGAAGGGAAAGAAATATTAAAAGGAGTTAACCTTGAAGTAAAAGGTGGAGAAATTCACGCAATCATGGGACCGAATGGTACTGGAAAATCAACATTATCTTCAGCGATCATGGGACACCCTAAGTATGAGGTTACGGGGGGCAGCATTACACTAGACGGTGAGGACGTTCTAGAAATGGAAGTTGATGAACGTGCTCGTGCAGGTCTATTTTTAGCAATGCAATATCCAAGTGAGATCAGTGGAGTAACAAACGCAGATTTCCTACGTTCTGCTATTAATAGCCGCCGTGAGGAAGGCGATGAAGTTTCATTAATGAAATTCATCCGTAACATGGATTCAAAAATGGAATTATTAGAAATGGATCCAGATATGGCTCAACGTTATTTAAATGAGGGCTTCTCTGGTGGAGAGAAAAAGCGTAACGAAATCCTTCAATTAATGATGATTGAACCTAAGATTGCGATTTTAGACGAAATTGACTCTGGTCTTGATATTGATGCATTAAAGGTTGTATCAAAGGGAATCAATGAAATGCGTAGCGACAGCTTTGGCTGCTTAATCATTACTCACTACCAACGTTTACTTAATTATATTACTCCTGACCATGTCCATGTCATGATGCAAGGTCGTATTGTAAAATCTGGTGGACCAGAGCTTGCACAGCGCCTAGAAGCGGAAGGATACGACTGGATTAAGAAAGAATTAGGCATTGAAGACGAAACAGTTGGGCAAGAAGCATAAGTGTTAGGAGGATCAAAATGACAACCGAAATTAAATTACCATTTGATAAGGAGTACGTATCCTCTTTTTCAAAAGAGATGGGCGAGCCTGAATGGCTAACGACTCTTCGTCTAGAAGCATTAGAGATGGCGGATACACTTCCTCTACCTAAGCCAGATAAAACAAAAATTGATAAATGGAATTTTACTCAATTTGATAAGCATATTGTAAAGAGCACCGATTTTGCTTCCTTAAATGATCTTCCTGAGGACGTCAAGGCATTGGTGGCTGTGGACGCTGGTGAACAAAACTTATATATTCAACGAAATAACCGTCCATCTATCCTATCAGTTTCTCAAGAACTGAAGGAAAAAGGCGTCATTTTTGTCGATATTTTCACCGCTGCAAGAGAGCACGGAGACCTCCTTCAGAAGTATTTCATGAAGGACGGTGTGAAGGTGGATGAAAACAAGCTAACAGCCCTTCATGCCGCATTATTAAACGGAGGAGTATTCCTATACGTTCCGAAAAATGTTGAACTCACTTCTCCTGTTCAAGCCGTGTTTCTTCACGATGAAGTTGAGGCAAATATGTTCAACCATGTGCTTGTTGTTGCCGAGGATAATAGCTCCGTCACCTATGTGGAGAACTATATCTCAACGGTTGAAGCCTCTGATGGGATCTTTAACATTGTGACAGAGGTATTAGCCGGTACCAATGCAAGAGTACAGTATGGTGCGGTTGATACGTTAGCAAAAGGAACAACGACGTACGTAAATCGTCGTGGTGTTGCTAGAAGAGATGCTCGAATTGAATGGGCGCTTGGCTTAATGAATGATGGAAATACCATTTCTGAAAATACGACAAATCTGATTGGCGATGGATCTGTTGGAGATACAAAGACTGTTGTTGTTGGTCGTGGAGAGCAGACTCAAAACTTCACAACAAAAGTAGTTCATTTTGGAAAGAACTCTGAGGGTCATATTTTAAAGCACGGTGTCATGAAGGATAAGGCAAGCTCCATTTTTAATGGAATTGGAAAAATTGAGCATGGTGCAACAAAGTCAAATGCACAGCAGGAATCTCGTGTTCTCATGTTAAGTGAAGGGGCGCGAGGGGATGCCAACCCAATTCTATTAATTGATGAAGATGACGTAATGGCAGGACATGCCGCATCTGTTGGCCGTGTTGATCCACTACAGCTCTACTATATTATGAGTAGAGGAATCTCAAAAACAGAAGCAGAAAGATTAATCATTCATGGATTCTTAGCCCCTGTGGTGAATGAGTTACCAATTGAAGGAGTTAAGAATCAACTTCGTGAAGTGATTGAAAGGAAAGTAAAATAATGAATGCAGCGGATGTTCGTTCATATTTTCCAATATTAAATCAGGAAGTCAATGGGAACCCTCTTGTCTATTTAGATAGCGCTGCTACTTCACAAAAACCGGTGCAGGTGATAGAGGCTCTTGATAAATATTATCGTGAGTACAATTCAAATGTGCATCGTGGCGTGCATACGCTAGGAACAAGAGCTACAGACGGATACGAGGGTGCAAGGGAAAAGGTTAGAAAGTTCATTAATGCGAAATCAACACAAGAAATTATTTTTACAAGGGGCACGACGACTGCTTTAAATACGGTCGCTGTAAGCTATGGTCGAGCCAATCTGTCAGAGGGCGATGAAATTGCGATCACCTATATGGAGCATCATAGCAATATTATCCCATGGCAGCAGCTGGCAAAGGCGACGGGTGCAACCTTAAAATATATACCGCTACAAGAGGATGGCACGGTTTCTTTGGAGGATGTCAAGGAAATTGTGAACTCCAATACAAAAATTGTTTCCATGACTATGGTATCGAACGTATTGGGTGTGATTAATCCGATTAAGGAAGTCGCACAAATTGCTCATGCAAATGGAGCTATTCTTGTTGTCGATGGGGCACAAGCAGCTCCACATATGAAAATCGACGTTCAGGACTTAGATTGTGATTTCCTTGGATTCTCTGCTCACAAAATGTGTGGACCAACAGGAATCGGAGTTCTTTATGGCAAGAAATCATTGCTTGAAAATATGGAGCCAATTGAATTTGGTGGAGAAATGATCGATTTTGTCGACCTTTATGACTCAACATGGAAGGAGCTTCCTTGGAAATTTGAAGGTGGAACTCCGATCATTGCTGGTGCGATTGGACTAGGGGCTGCGATCGACTTTTTAACTGAAATTGGTCTTGACCAAATTCAAGCACATGAGCACCGTCTTGCTGCATATGCATTAGAGAGGATGTCTGAGGTCGAAGGAATGAAGATTTATGGACCAATGGACGCTTCCAAACGAGCAGGTCTTGTTACCTTCAATCTTGCAGACGTTCATCCCCATGATGTAGCAACTGTTTTGGATGCGGAAGGAATTGCTATACGAGCCGGACACCATTGTGCTCAAGTATTGATGAAATGGCTGAAGGCCTCTGCAACCGCACGTGCGAGCTTCTACCTGTATAACACAGAGGAAGAAATTGATAAGCTTGTAGCGGGACTCGTCAAAACAAAGGAGTATTTTTCGGATGTCTTCTAATAACCTAGATCAACTTTACCGACAAGTAATCATGGATCATTACAAAAATCCTCGTAACAAAGGTGTATTAGAGGATGGTAGCTTAACGATAAATATGAACAACCCAACCTGTGGAGATCGAATACAGCTAACTTTGAGAGTGGAAGATGGCAAGGTCATCGATGCCAAGTTTGAAGGGGAAGGCTGCTCCATTTCGATGTCATCTGCTTCGATGATGACACAAGCAATTAAAGGGAAAACGACTGAGGATGCGATCAAGCTGTCGAAAATTTTCTCCAATATGATGCTTGGGAATGAGTATGATGACGATATCGATCTTGGGGATATTGAAGCGCTTCAGGGTGTAGCTAAGTTTCCAGCACGAATTAAGTGTGCAACACTTGCGTGGAAGGCGATGGAAAAAGGTCTCAATGAAGATAAGTAAAGTAGATTTCTACTATGAAGGAGGAAGACGACGATGGCAAAAAAGGCGCCTGAGATCGGCGATTACAAATATGGCTTTCATGATAAAGACGTCTCTATTTTCCGCTCTAAACGTGGTCTGACACGGGAAATTGTTGAAGAAATTTCAAAAATGAAGGAAGAGCCTCAGTGGATGCTTGATTTCCGTTTGAAATCATTGGAGCATTTTTACAACATGCCAATGCCGCAATGGGGTGGAGATCTAAATTCCTTGAACTTTGATGAGATTACGTATTATGTAAAGCCATCAGAGAAAACAGAACGTTCATGGGATGAGGTTCCTGAAGAAATCAAACAAACATTTGATAAGCTTGGAATCCCAGAGGCAGAACAAAAATATCTTGCAGGGGTATCCGCTCAGTATGAATCTGAGGTTGTGTACCACAACATGCAAGAGGACTTAGAGAAGCTCGGAATCGTCTTCAAGGATACAGACTCTGCGTTAAGAGAGAATGAAGACCTATTCCGTGAGCATTGGGCAAAGGTAATCCCACCAACAGATAACAAATTTGCAGCTCTTAACTCTGCAGTTTGGTCTGGTGGATCGTTCATTTACGTTCCAAAGGGAGTAAAGGTGGAGACTCCTTTACAAGCCTATTTCCGTATCAACTCTGAAAATATGGGACAGTTCGAACGTACGCTTATTATCGTAGACGAAGGGGCACATGTTCACTATGTAGAAGGATGTACAGCACCTGTCTACACAACGAATTCCCTTCATAGTGCGGTTGTTGAAATCATTATCAAAAAAGATGCCTACTGCCGCTATACAACGATTCAAAACTGGGCGAACAACGTCTATAACCTAGTTACAAAGCGTGCGGTTTGTGAAGAAAATGCAACAATGGAATGGATCGACGGCAACATCGGTTCGAAATTAACGATGAAATATCCAGCGGTTATCCTTAAAGGAGAAGGCGCTCGTGGCATGACGCTTTCCATTGCCCTTGCTGGTAAAGGCCAGCATCAGGATGCTGGTTCTAAAATGATTCATTTAGCACCAAACACTTCTTCAACGATTGTCTCAAAATCAATCTCTAAGCATGGTGGTAATGTAACCTACCGTGGTAAAGTTCATTTTGGACGTAAAGCTGAGGGAGCACGTTCTAATATTGAGTGTGATACACTCATTATGGATAACTTATCGAAATCTGATACCATTCCATATAATGAAATCTTAAATGATAATATTTCTCTTGAGCATGAAGCGAAGGTATCTAAGGTTTCAGAAGAGCAATTGTTCTACCTCATGAGCCGCGGTATTTCCGAACAGGAAGCAACAGAAATGATCGTCATGGGCTTTATCGAGCCGTTTACAAAAGAGCTACCAATGGAATACGCTGTTGAGATGAACCGTTTGATCAAGTTCGAGATGGAAGGTTCTATCGGATAAATTCTTGTTGCAATGGGTCTAAAGTATACGGATCATATGTTATTAATTCGATCAGGCATGGTGGTAAAAGGGAAGGAGGATGCTCTTTTCCATTTACCCCATGCCTTTCTTATTCACAATAACAATTGAGAAGGAGTTAATTGTATGTTTTCAAAACTATTTAAAAAGCAACCACTACAAGTACATGCACCAGTGAAAGGTGAACTTGTTTCACTTGAAAAGGTTCCAGATCCCGTGTTCAGTGAAAAAATGATGGGTGAGGGTTTGGCAATCGTACCGTCAGAAGGAAGGATTAGTTCTCCGGTTGAAGGAACGATCATCCTTGTTGCCGATACAAAGCATGCAGTAGGGATTCAAGCCAATGATGGTACAGAGCTACTCATACACATCGGTTTGGAAACGGTCGCACTTGGTGGTGAAGGGTTTAACACTCATGTCAAAGCTGGAGATAAGGTTTCAGTAGGACAGCTGCTCATTGAAGTGGATTTGGCCTATATAAGTGAACATGCTAAAAGCACTGTTACTCCGATTGTCGTCACCAATAGTCAGGATAGGACGATACAGTATATGGAAATTAACGGCTATGTTTCAGGTGAATCAATCATTATGTCCATAACAAAGTAATAGAATAAGAGTGAAAGGAGGTGAGTTCTTACACCGAAAAGAGTTTGGAGGTGATTTTCAGCAGACGGGAAGACATGCAACAATTATTCGAGACATAAGTCAATCGGCCTAAATATATCTGAATATTCAGATATGAATTGTATAGAAATAACCTTCCTGTTCAAGAACTTGGTTATATCACAATTTATATTGGAGTTTAATGAAAGCGTTAACAATCCAAAGGTATTATTTTTGTTCATAATATTTTTATAGTCTGAATGAGAGGAGCTGGGGAATGATGAAGAAGTATTTGCAGAGACTCGGTGGCTCATTGATGCTTCCGGTTGCTGTACTACCTGCAGCGGCTATTCTAATGGGGATTGGATATTGGATTGACCATGATGGCTGGGGTACGGGGAATGTGCTGGCCGCCTTTCTAATTAAGGCTGGCGCTTCAATCATTGAGCATATTCCCGTTTTATTTGCCGTTGGAGCGGCACTCGGCTTGGCTAAGGAAAGGGATGGATCTTCCGCATTGAGTGGATTGGTGGCCTTCCTGGTTGTTACGACGATGCTATCATCAGATACAGTGGCTTTGTTGCAAGGTGTGGATGTGGAAAGTGTAGATCCGGCCTTTGATAAGATTGATAATGCATTTATAGGCATCCTCTCCGGTATTGTTGCTTCATCCATGTATAATCGCTTTAGTCATGTGAAATTGCCAGATTTCCTCGCCTTCTTTAGTGGCAAGAGATTAGTGCCAATTATGTCAGCTGTCTCAATGCTTATTATTTCTGCCCCGCTGTTTTTTATCTGGCCATTTGTGTACGGGGCATTAGTATCCTTTGGGGAAGGAATTAGTAGTTTAGGAGCTACTGGAGCTGGACTCTATGGCTTCTTTAACCGACTCCTCATCCCAACGGGTCTGCATCATGCGCTTAATGCTGTATTCTGGTTCGATACGGTTGGCATTGATGATATCGGTAAGTTCTGGAGTAGTGAAGGAGTAAAAGGTGTTACAGGTATGTACCAGGCTGGATTCTTCCCAATTATGATGTTTGGTCTACCGGCAGCAGGACTTGCTATGTATCATACGGCTAAGACAAAGAGGAAAAAGCAAGTAGCTTCCTTAATGCTTGCAGCGGGTTTTGCTTCATTTTTCACAGGTGTTACAGAGCCATTTGAATTCTCCTTTATGTTCTTGGCTCCAGCCCTTTATTTTGTTCATGCTTTGTTAACAGGGTTATCTCTCTTTATCGCAGCTACTTTCCAATGGACGGCAGGCTTTGGCTTTAGTGCAGGGTTTATCGACTTTTTCTTAAGTCAGCGTATTCCAATTGCCAATATGCCGCTCATGCTTGTTCTTCAAGGTTTGGTGTTTGCTGTTATTTATTATGCCCTGTTCCGTTTCCTAATTACGAAATTTAATTTGAAGACTCCAGGACGTGGGGATGATGTAGAGGAAGACGCTCAAACGGAATCTAGCGGTGCTTCTAAATTTGCTGATCAAGCTAAGGAGATTTTTGTAGGCCTTGGTGGAGATGAAAATGTTCTATCCGTTGAACATTGTGCCACACGATTGCGGGTCGAAGTAAAAAGCATGGATCAAGTGGATCAAAAAAGAATTAAAGCTACAGGTGTTCATGGGATAAAATTGATTGGAGCAAATAGCATTCAAGTTATCGTAGGAACCAACGTCCAATTTGTTGCAGATGAAGTGAAAAAACTTCGCCGAAAGTAAAAAAACTCATAAATGAAGTGAACAACGATTACAAAAGGGTATATTCCTCAAAGAATATACCCTTTTGTAGTATAATCATAGTATTAATCTTCGAGGTGAAATGATGATTTACATCGGTTTAACAGGTTGGGGTGACCATGATAGCTTGTATCGTTCAGATACGCCTTCTCATGCCAAGCTGAGGGAATATGCAGCTTATTTTCCAACGGTAGAGGTCGACACATCCTTCTATGCGGTACAGCCAAAGAAAAACGCAGAAAAATGGATACGTGATACCCCAGAAGGCTTTCAATTTATTGTGAAGGCCTACCAAGGAATGACCGGCCATCAAAGAGGAGATATTCCATTTGAGAACCGAAAAGAAATGTTCTCGGCCTTTAAAGATTCCTTAGAACCTTATATAAAATCGAAAAAACTCGCCATGGTCTTGTTTCAGTTTCCACCATGGTTTGATTGTAAAAAAGAAAATGTTCAATATTTAAGATGGTGCAAGGCAGCAATGGGAGAGATTCCATGCGCATTAGAATTTCGTCACCAGTCCTGGTTTATGCCTGCCTTCTATGAAAAAACGCTCCAGTTCATGAAGGAAGAAGGTTGGATTCACAGTATTTGTGATGAGCCGCAGGCTGGAGCAGGCTCAATCCCCACTGTACTTAAGCCAACTAATAATGAGAAGGTACTCGTTCGGTTTCATGGCAGAAACGTACACGGGTGGCAGAAAAAGACCGGAGTGAACTGGCGAGAGGTGCGTTATCTGTATCGTTATAATAAGGATGAATTAATGGAATGGGTTACCCGAGTGAATGAACTTCAAAAGGAGTGCAAGGATGTATATGTCGTCTTCAATAATAACTCGGGCGGAGATGCAGCAGATAATGGAAGGCAGTTCATTGATTTATTGAACATTGAATATACAAACTTAGCCCCAAGGCAATTAGATTTGTTTTGAGAATGGAATGAAATTAGTAACAACAACCAAAATTCCTCGTCCTTTACACGCTTTTCCCATTCCCTACATAGAATATTAGCGAGTGGAAGGGAGCGTTCTAGAATGATTGATTTATCACCGATTGACATAAATGGTCATACTTTTCTAAGCGTTTCGGTTGCCCTGCCTAAAACAAACTTGCTTGTTGTGACAAGTGATAAAGGATATATCATGTGTGGGGCTCTGGATGTGTCCTTACTGAACGATAAACTGAAGGATAGGAAAGTCATCGCAGGCAGGGCGATTGGTGTCAAAACGATTGAACAGCTGCTTGAGGCGCCTCTTGAATCAGTCACATATGAAGCAGAGGCAATTGGCATTCATAAAGGGATGACTGGAAAAGAAGCGATGCTAAAGATGATATAATGTGAAAAGCTCGTCAAATTGGCGAGCTTTGTCTAATTTTATCGAAAAAGGGACTATTGTCGGATGAAACGGGACGGACAATACATGTATTGTAGAATAAAATTCAATTATTCTAGGTTAACGTTAAAATGAAATATGATATATAAATAGACAGGGCTGTTTTGTACAAAGAACATTTTTTGAAATGGGAGTTATTCATGAGATATGTAGCAACTGATACAGTAANNAGTGTTGCTAAGTGAGGGTGTCGCACTAAAAGAAGAGTTATTGATGCGACTGCTTGAAATCGGGATTCCGTATATTTATGTAAAGGATGGGAAAACCGATGATATTTGCTATAAAGAGGTTGTTCCAAGAGCTTTAAAGACAAAGGCTATCAAATCGATTGAGGGGACTTTTCAACAAATCGATTTGGATAGCACGATACCGAGCGCAATAGTCATTGAGAAGGCTACCAAGAAATTTACTGCATTAGTTCGAGAACTACATTCGCAAATTAAGAATAATGAGGATTTATTATCTTTATTATCTGACGTATATACATATGATAATTATATTTTTACCCATTCCTTTAATGTGACGCTGTACTCATTAGCTATTGGAATGGAGCTAGGTCTTAGCGAAAAGGAATTGGAAACATTAGGGCTGGGAGCGGTTCTTCATGATGTCGGAAAAATGAAGATTCCAACCGAGATCCTATTTAAGCCCGGGAAACTAACAGAAGAAGAATTTGGTGAAATTAAGAAGCATCCGCAGGATGGATTTGATATTTTGCGAAATGTCCAGACCCTTTCCTTAATTGTGGCGCATTGTGCTTATCAGCATCATGAAAGACTTAATGGATCTGGATACCCAAGGAAGCTGAAGGGAAATGAAATCCACTATTTCGCAAAAATAATAGCGGTTGCCGATGTGTTTGATGCCGTTACCTCTGATCGAATCTATCGTGGGGCTATGCTTCCTCATAATGGTCTAGAAATTCTATTTGCAGGTGCAGGTCCCTTATTTGAAAGAGAGATTGTTCAGGCTTTTCGTCGAGCTGTGGCGATTTACCCAGTTGGCTTAACAGTTGAGCTTAGTGATGGTAGAAAAGGCGTCGTTTCAGCTCAAAATAGTCATATGAGTGACCGCCCCATCATTAGAGTGCTTGAGGAAAATGGCGAGGAAGTTACTCCATATGAACTGGATTTACTACAAGAAATTTCAGTGGTTATTACTGGCTGTGATACAACTTTTCACCAGAAAGATTCACGAAAATGAGATAGTCCCCCCTTTTGCAGCATACATATAGCATGTAAAGGGGGGATTTGTTTTGGCTAAATTTCGCGGTCGCTTACCGCGGAGAGGCCCGTTACCGTTTAGATATGTCTTTCTGTTAACTTTGGTTTTTTTTGTCATCTCCACAACAATCGGGCTATGGATCATCAATAAAGGCCTGAAGCCGACCCTAATGGATTATGCAGAATCGCAAACGGTACAAATTGCTTCTCTTGTTATTAACAGAGCTATTCTAGAAACAAAGGTTGATGACATTAATCATGTTATTACGAAGGATACGGAAACATCCCTGACTAATTTTGATACGGAGAAAATATACAAGAAGCTTGGTGAAACGACCCAATTAATCCTACATAACATCAAGATGGCTGAGGATGGAGATTTGGAGGAGCTCCAATCAATGGCAGATGTTGAGATTGATGTGGAGGAAACAAAAGAGGAAAAGGGCATTGTTTATTACGTTCCCCTTGGTCAGGCCACCAAAAATGCTTTGCTCGGAAATCTCGGTCCCAAAATACCCGTGCGTTTTAATGCCATTGGCCATATGGAATCTGATATTGAAACAGAATTTGAGGAGGTTGGCATTAATAACATTTATATTAAGGTCTTAATTAAACTAAAAGTAAGTGTTCAAATTATTATTCCTTTTGCGACGAAAGTAGCGAAATTAGAGCAGAAAATCCCGATTGCATTAGGAATCTTAGAAGGAGAAGTTCCCCAATTTTATAATAGTGGGGGAGAAGGGGGAGCACCTTCGATCGAATTACCAGTAGAGTAATCCACATCTGTAAAAACATGAAGAAAGGCTGTCACGGAGACAGCCTTTTATAATCCACCAAGATAAGCTTTTTTAATTTCTTCACTTGCCTGTAGTTCCTTTGCTGGTCCGGACACCATAACACTGCCAGTTTCAATCACATAAGCTCGACTCGCAATCGATAAAGCCATATGGGCATTTTGCTCAACTAATAAAATCGTTGTACCAGCATGATTAATTTCCTCGATAATGCGAAAAATTGTCTTAACCAAAAGTGGTGCTAGCCCCATGGATGGTTCATCGAGAAGAAGCAGCTTAGGCCTTGCCATAATTGCTCTTCCCATGGCAAGCATTTGCTGTTCACCGCCTGAAAGGGTTCCAGATAATTGCTTTCTTCGTTCAAGAAGTCGTGGGAAAAGCTCATATACTCGATCAAAATCTTCACGAATGCCTTTAGAATCCTTTCTCAAAAAGGCACCTAATTCGAGGTTCTCTTCCACGGTCATGTTGGCAAAGACGCGACGACCCTCTGGTACATGCGAAATACCAGCCTTCACGATACTCTGTGCCTGTTTGCCAGTAATGGTGTCTCCTAAATATTGAATCGTCCCTTTCTTCGGCTTAAGCAAGCCTGACAATGTCTTGAGAAGTGTGCTCTTTCCTGCTCCATTTGCTCCAATCAAGGTGACGATTTCTCCTTCATTCACTTCCAATGATACTTCCTTCAGTGCCTGGATGTTCCCGTAATAAACATCAATTTGATCAACCTTCAACATGACTTTCAACGACCTCCTCTCCCAAATAGGCTTCGATTACCTTCGGATGATTTCGAATTTCATTTGGAGATCCTTTTGCTATGAGTTGACCATGATCGAGTACATAGATTCGCTCACATATACCCATGACTAATTTCATATCATGCTCAATCAAAAGAATTGTCAAATTGAATTTTTCACGAATAAACGCGATTAACTCCATGAGCTCTTGGGTTTCTTGCGGATTCATCCCAGCGGCTGGCTCATCAAGGAGCAATAATTTTGGCCCAGCAGCCAAGGCTCTCGCTATTTCTAGCCTTCTTTGCATTCCATAGGGCAGATTTTTCGCCTTTTCATAGAGGAAGGTATCCAGTTGAAAAATTTTTAGAAATTCGATTGATTTTTCCTCCATCTCTTTTTCCCCGGAAAAATGTGTAGGGAGGCGAAAAATCGAACTTAAGATCGAATGTTTGGCTAATGAATGATAGGCTACCTTTACATTATCTAAAACAGACAGTTCATTAAATAGACGAATGTTCTGGAAGGTTCGGCTAATTCCTCTTTGTGTTACTTGATAAGGAGCAAGTCCATTAAGGCGAATTCCCTCAAGCAAAATATCACCTTCAGTTGGTATATAAACACCTGTAAGCAGGTTAAAGCAGGTCGTTTTTCCGGCACCATTTGGACCAATAAGACCAATTAGTTCCCCCTGATGAATTTCCATATTGAAATCTGAGACTGCCTTTAACCCTCCAAAGTTAATTCCAACATTATGAACTTTCAGTAAAGGACTTTGCTGCATCAGAGTTGCCTCCTTTCGAACCTTTCCATTTTCCGAAGAAATCGGTAATTTCGCGAGTTCCCATCAATCCCTGAGGTCTATAAAGCATGACGATTACTAGTACTAAACTGTATATAATCATACGTGTCTCAGGATAATTCTGAAGGAAGGTAGAGACGATGGTCAAAAATATCGCAGAGATGACAGAACCTGAGAGACTTCCTAAGCCACCTAGAACAACAAAAATCAAAATATCAAAGGACTTCAAAAATCCAAAATTTGATGGTTGGATAATATAGAAATTATGGGCGTATAATCCACCTGCAATTCCAGCAAAGAAAGAGCCAAGTGTAAAAGCTATTACTTTATAGTAAGTGGTGTTGATGCCCATTGCATCTGCGGCAATTTCGTTTTCACGAATGGAAACACATGCTCGTCCATGTCTAGAATTCGTAAAGTTTGTAATAACGGTAATCGTAATAAATAAGCAAACGAACGTATAGGTCCATGTAGTCAGGTGAGTGACCTGCATTCCAGCAGCTCCGCCTACATAATCAATATTCAGGAATATGATTCGAATGATTTCTGCAAATCCTAGAGTGGCAATTGCTAGATAATCACCCTTTAGGCGAAGGGTTGGAATTCCTACGATTAAACCAGCAAGAGCGGCAACAATTCCTCCAGCTACTAGTGCTAAGGAAAGGGGAAGCTGCAGCTTCATGGTTATAATGGCAGAGATATAAGCACCGACAGCTAGGAATCCAGCATGTCCAATGGAAAATTGTCCAGTAATTCCAATCACCAAATGCAGGCTTACAGCTAAAATAATATTAATCCCAATAAAAATAAGTGTATTTGAATAATAGATATCTAACATTCCAGCACTGATGAGAAATTGAACAATACCATAGACAAAGACTGATAGAATAAGAAAAAACCAAAATCCTCTTACCTTTTTCATCGACTTCCTCACCTACACTTTCTCTCTAGTATTCTTTCCGAAGATGCCGGAAGGTCTAAATAACAAGATTAGGATCAGGATAATGAAGGCAGCCGCATCTCTCCAAAGGGAAAGGCCGATCGCACTGACAATCGTTTCGACAATCCCTAGCAACATTCCACCAACCATGGCTCCAGGAATAATCCCGATTCCACCTAAGACAGCGGCAACGAAGGCTTTCACCCCAGGAATTACACCCATAAGCGGTTCGATCTTTGTATAGTACACACCAAAGAAGACGCCTGCAGCACCAGCTAAAGAGGAACCAATCGCAAAGGTGGCTGAAATAGTAGTGTTCACATTAATGCCCATTAATCGAGCGGCTTCCATGTCGTGGGAAACGGCACGCATTGCCTTCCCAATTTTCGTTTTGTGAACAATAAATTGTAAAATGATCATCAGAATGATGGAAACAGTAAGGATGAGAAGGGATTGACTACTCACTTGAACCCCAAAAATGTCAAATTTCTTGTTTGCTAGAACGTTTGGATATACTTCTACCTGTGCACCACGAGCATATATGACTGTGTATTGGATGAGTAGTGATACTCCGATAGCAGTAATTAGGGCTGCTATTCGAGTTGCATTTCGAAGTCTGCGATAGGCAATTCGTTCGATTAATACCCCAAAAATGGCACAAGTGGCCATGGAGAGAATTAATGCAGGAAAGAAGCCCAGTCCCCATCCAGCAATGGCATAAAAACCAACAAATGCACCGATCATAAATACTTCCCCGTGGGCAAAGTTAATAAGCTTAATAATTCCATATACCATCGTATAGCCTAATGCAATAAGCGCATAGATACTGCCGAGTGAAATTCCGTTGATTAATTGCTGAATCCACTCCATTCATTTCACTCCCTTTTCAGCTAATTATTCGTTAATAATTGGAGCCTTGTTTTATAAATGGGAAATGGGAGGAAACAGAACTCCCCCCATTTCTTTCGTTAATCTTAAGGATTAACTTTAGATTTGAATTTTTGCTCTCCATCCACGTATTCTAATACTGTAGCTGACTTAGTTGGGTTGTGTAGTTCGTCAATTGTAATCGTTCCTGTAATAAGAGATAGATCCTTTGTTTCAGCTAGAGCATCCTTGATCTTTTCTGAATCAGATGTACTTCCAGCCCGCTTCATGGCATCGACTAATAGGTAAACAGAATCATAGCCTAGTGCGTTGAAGGCGTCAGGCTGTGAACCTTTATATTTATCAGAGAAAGCTTTTACGAACTTTTGAATCTTTTCATCTGGGTCACCAGAAGAATAGTGGTTTGTAATATAGGTGTTGTTTAGACTATCTGCTCCCGCAAGCTTAATAAGCGTTGGTGAATCCCAGCCATCCGCTCCCATTAATGGAACAGTAATTCCCATTTCCCGAGCCTGCTTAACAATTAGACCAACTTCTTCATAGTATCCAGGGATAAAGATAAACTCTGGATTCTCTGATTTAAGAGATGTTAATGTAGAACGGAAATCTGTATCCTTTGCTACATAGGATTCAGAAGCGACAATTTTACCACCAGCAGCTTCAAATGTTTCCTTAAAGGCTGCAGCGAGGCCCTTTGCGTAATCACTTGCATTGTCTGCATAGATAGCGGCATTTTTGATCCCTAGCTCAATTGCAAAGTTAGCCGCAACCTTTCCTTGGAAGGAATCAATAAATGATGTACGGAAAATATAATCCATCACTTTTTTATCTTTTCCTAATGTTAAATCATCGGCCGTACCAGATGGAGTAATCAGTACCGTTTTGTTGTCATTGGCAAATTGGGTTTGTGCCTTTGAATTTCCACTTGTAGCAGCGCCGATGATGGCCGTGACCTTATCCTTTGTGATCAGCTTGATGGCTGCATTTGTTGCTTCTGCTGCATCTGACTTATTGTCGACTTTAACTAGTTCCAGCTCTTTACCATCTACACCACCAGCTGCGTTGATTTCTTCAATAGCAAGGTCAATTCCTTCTGCAATACCCTGTCCATATGAAGCAACAGTACCAGAAAGCTCCAAGTTAGCTCCGATCTTAATGGTGTCGCCTCCACCACTAGATGAACCACCTGAGCTGTCACCGCCGCCAGATGTCTTGCCTCCGCCCGAACATCCAGCTAATACACCTGCAAAGAGCATAGCCGTCATCATTAGCATTGAAAATTTTTTCTTCATTTAGAAAAACTCCCCCTCTTTTGTTTTACTATTCTGAAATTTAATGATAGAAATAATATCTACCATGAAAATAGTAGACTATTAGTTATTGCAGAATAGAAAAATAATTATAAATATTTTGTTTATAACAGTATTTTAGATCAATCCCTCCCTTTAGTCTATATAATTTTTTGTTTATTGATATATTTCTGAATAATAGATATATATTCGGTCACATCATAAAAAAGGACTACTTCTTTAGTAGCCCTCTAGCAAAAGATCGGAA
>DLCS01000067.1 GCA_002480735.1 Bacillaceae bacterium UBA7792
AATGCTCTTCATCTCGATGGTTCTTATTGTTCTAGGTACAGGATTACTTAAGCCAAACGTATCCAGCATTGTTGGTGAGATATATAGCTTAGAGGATCATCGCCGTGACGCAGGCTTCAGTATTTTCTATATGGGGATTAACCTCGGTGCATTTATTTCACCACTCATTGTTGGTGAAGTAGGAATGAAGCATGATTTTCATCTAGGTTTCGGTCTTGCAGGGATCGGGATGTTCATTGGACTTATCATGTTTGTCTTGACCAAGAAGAAAAATCTTGGGCTTGCTGGAACACACGTCGCAAATCCTCTTTCTAATGATGAAAAGAAGAAAGTATATACAATTATAGGAATTAGTGCAGTGATATTAGCAGTTATTATTGTTATAGCCATCATGATGGGTGCTTTAACATTTGATAGTTTTATTGCACTTGTTGGAATTTTGGGTGTAACGCTGCCGATTATTTATTTCACTGTCATGTATCGCAGTCAAAAAACTACGGATGTTGAGCGCTCTCATCTGCTTGCCTATATCCCTTTATTTATAGCTGCTGTCATGTTCTGGGCGATCCAAGAGCAAGGCTCAACCATTCTGGCGAACTTTGCAGATGAACGTACTCAATTGAACTTTGCAGGATTTAAACTTTCACCAGCACTATTCCAATCCCTGAATCCATTATTTATTATTACGCTAGCTCCTGTATTTGCTTGGTTTTGGGTTAAGCTAGGGAAGCGTCAACCGACGATTCCTCAGAAATTTTCTCTTGGATTACTATTCGCTGGTCTATCGTTTCTCGTGATTCTTATCCCTGGCTATTTGGCTGGTACAGATGCTCTCGTAAGCCCACTTTGGCTTGTACTAAGTAATTTTGTAGTCGTTCTCGGTGAGCTTTGCTTATCTCCAGTTGGATTATCAGCAACGACAAAGCTTGCGCCAGCAGCATTCTCCGCTCAAACGATGAGCCTTTGGTTCCTCTCTAATGCAGCGGCTCAGGCGCTTAATGCACAAATCGTGAAATTCTATACACCTGAAACAGAAATACTTTACTTTGGAGTGATCGGTTGTGCCTCAATCGTTCTCGGAATCCTCTTATTCCTATTCGCTCCAAAAATTCAAAGCTTTATAAAGGGTGTTCGTTAATAGGCGGTATTTTTTATTCGGTACCTTTTGTTCGGTACCTGGTACCAGCCGTGGACATTTTGCTCATTTTGTCCATATGGGGTGGACAGTTATATACAGTAAAGGCCTCGCTAAAAAATAGCGAGGCCTTTATATTTTGGTACCATTTATTATTTTTTTGCGCCTGTGTAAATCAATATCGCATCTCTTAAAAATTCCGCCGTACCTGGCTGTTCCTTGTCATAGTACGCCTTAAATCTTTCATCATCTACATACATTTGTGCAAGTCCAGCATGGGCTTCCTTGCTATACTCAGTCCAGTAATAGGTGAGCCACTGCTTGTGAAGGTCCGCCGCCTTTTGTGCTAATTCGCTACTCGGATCACCTATTTTTAATGCCTCTGCTAAATTTTC
The DNA here is from genome assembly GCA_002480735.1 of Bacillaceae bacterium UBA7792. Classification (GTDB taxonomy): domain Bacteria; phylum Bacillota; class Bacilli; order Bacillales; family Cytobacillaceae; genus Robertmurraya; species Robertmurraya andreesenii. The sequence continues at coordinate 1,531 of DLCS01000067.1, forward strand.
TCTCATTTGTGCTTCAAGCTGTGTTACCATCTCATAATCCTTCTGAGACATATCCATGAACTTCGCATTGGACTTGTTGACGGTATCCTCTCCATATTTCTCTCTGATTTCTTTTCCATACTTTTTTTCATTTTCCTCAACCATTTGCTTCTTAAAGCCTTCAAATTTTTCTTTATTACTCATCGTCATTCTCCCTTCTGTTGCAGAAATAGTTTTCTCCACATTTTTTATGAGTAAATCAAGCTGTTTACGTTTTTCAAGGAGTTGAACGCGATGCTCCTGCAGAGCCTTCGTGCTATCATAGGACGGAGAAGTCATAATTTCCTTGATAGTTTCTAAATTCACACCTAACTCTCGGTAAAACAAAATCTGTTGGAGTCGATCGACTTCCCTCTGACCATAAATTCGATATCCCGAAGAATTGATTCTGGCCGGCTTCAGAATCCCAATTTCATCGTAATATCTCAATGTCCTCGCACTCACACCCGCTAAGCTCGCTAGCTTCTGGACCGTATACTCCATCTGCTCACCTCCTTATGCTTCAACGATACACCTTTACGCAACGTCAAGGTCAACACCTAATTTGGTACCTGGTACCGCCCGTGGACTTTTTTTCTATTTTGTCCATCTGCAGTGGACACTAAGGAATCCATTCTTATTATTTTCCATCCATTTCGATTTAAGAAAACCCGGGCATGACATGAAGTCATGTGGCCGGGCTCCTATTATTTGATCTTTATTTTCTCATCTCCGATAATCCATTCTGGAAAGAAGGATAACTTCAATGAAATCGGGTTAGGATATGATTTCAAATCCGGAATAGTAACCCCCGATAGTGTGTAGCCTTCGTCACGTCGACTACTCATATAGTTTGACGTAATATCAACTGTATTGCCTTTCCCATCTACAACCTCGCTGAAGATTCCATATGGAAATTCTTTTTCTGTATATAGCTTCATCCTAATATCGCCGCCATAAATTTCTAAACCCTTTAATCTGTTACCAGGAGGCTGCTTCAAGATTTTCATTTGCTCCGTATCAATAACAACCTCACGATATTCTTTATCTACAGCTTGAATTTTACCGAAAGCAAGATACAGTTCCTTCGGCTCTTTGAAATAGTTGCTTTGCAAATAATAAATGAACTCGTGTTCTGTGACTCCAGTCCGTGTTGTCCCGTTCAATATTTTTGACCAAACCTCCCCATGCTCGTCAACTAAGCGCATATCTTCAATTTCCAACAGCTCCTTCGTATTATTCGGATCTATTTTCAAATGAATGGCGACTCGCAATGGAAAAATCGTTGCTTCGACAAAATCAATTTTCTGCCCCTCAATGACCACGGTCTTATTCAAAGGATAGACCTTTTTCATACGGATTTCTTTTGTCAGGGAAAAGTTCAATGAAAAATTCTCTCTCACCCCATCCCCTTTTACTGCCGTTTTAAGCTGAAACTCTCGGGAGGTTAAGTTATCACGAAAGAAAAATTCAAGCATTCCACTAGAGGACTTCTTGCTATTTTCCCTTTTATGCAACCCACCAGAGCTGATCGAGCTAGGATTGATTTTTCCCCCGTCTAAGACCTTCAAATCAATATCTTCGAAGCTTAGATTTGTCTGTTTCTCATCTGTTTTAATAGTATAAAAGAGGACCAACCCCTTCTCATCGGCAATTGCCCCTTCAATCACGAATTCGATCCCATTTTTTTTCTCAGAAACACCAATTTCCTCATAATATTCATGTTCTACAGCCGACATCAATCCTTTGTCATGCTGTATGAGCTCCATGATCTTTCCGATACTAGAAAACCCTACCAATAAAATAGCGACCATTGCCACACTCAAAATCCATATTCGCCGCGGGCGTCGCTTCTGTTCTTGCCTCGCCATTTGAACCCCAGCCTCAATCGCGTGATCGAGCAAATCAGCCGGAATCTCCTCTTTATCCAACCGCTTCCGATACTCATCCAATCTCTCTTCCATGATCCTCCCCACCCTTCTCTTCAAGCTGTTCCCTTAAGAGTTTCAACGCCTTATGAAGCCAAGTCTTCACCGTTCCCTCAGGACAATCAAACACTGCTGCGATCTCTCTAATTTTTAACCCATGAAAATATTTAAGCGTAATTATTTCACGTGAGCGCTCATCCAGGAGCTGCAGTGCCTCATCCATTTCAACATCCCGATATCTTTCCTCAACCCCATGCCCACTTAACAAATCGTCATCATAGACAACCCGTTTTTTCTTCTTCAATTGATCATTGCAATAGTTAATCATGATTCGAAGCAACCATGTCTTGAAAAAAGCTGGTTCTCTTAGTTTAGGAAGATTTTTGTACGCCCGATAAGTTACCTCTTGAACCGCCTCAATTGCTTCATGTTCATTTCTCAAATAGGATAATGCGGTTTTATATAAATCAACCTTATAATTTTTCAATATCTGTAAAAAAGCTTGTTCATCTCCGGCAACTGCCTCTTTCGCAAGCTGTTCATCCATATTCAAGGCTCCACCCCCTACTAATAACTATTAGACTTCCTAATCACAAAAAAGTTTTCATTAATTAGAACTCTTATCCAAAAAAAATATGGCGGTTATTGTCTTTTCATGTATAATTATTCCGAACCGAACAAAATCCTTTGATCTATTCATTTTCAATCGTATCATAGGGTAAAGTAACTAAATAAGAGGGAGGTTGCTATGTGTTGAAAAACGAGGCAATTATTCAGTTCAATCATGTAACTAAACAATACGATGACGATCCACCAGTTCTTAATGATGTTAGCTTCGAGATTGAAAGAGGGAAATTCTATACTCTGCTCGGTCCATCTGGATGTGGTAAAACAACGATCCTTCGTTTAATCGCCGGTTTTACAGAAGCATCTAAGGGTGAGATTTTTTTTAATGGAAAAAAAATAAATGATATTCCTGCTAATAAGAGGCAGGTAAACACCGTTTTTCAAGATTACGCCTTATTCCCTCATTTGAATGTGTATGAAAACGTGGCATTTGGATTGCGTATTAAAAAAATGAACCAAATTGACATAGATAAAAAGGTGAAGGAAGCGCTTAGCTTCGTCAACTTAAAGGGCTATGAAAAAAGGGAGATTAAAGAAATGTCTGGAGGGCAAAGACAACGTGTCGCGATTGCTCGTGCGATTGTCAATGAGCCAGAGGTCATCCTTCTTGATGAACCATTGTCCGCATTGGATTTAAAGCTCCGATATGAGATGCAGTATGAGTTGCGTGAGCTTCAGCAGCGTCTGGGCATCACGTTTATTTTTGTCACCCATGACCAAGAAGAAGCCCTTGCGATGTCTGATGAAATCTTCGTTATTAATGAAGGAAAAATTCAGCAAAGCGGAACACCAAAGGATATTTACGATGAGCCAATCAACCGATTTGTTGCAGACTTCATTGGGGAGTCTAACATTCTTAAGGGTCGTATGATTGAGGATTATCTTGTTGAATTCCTTGGCAAGCAGTTCGAATGTGTAGACCAGGGCTTAAATAAAAATGAACCCGTGGAAATTGTCATTCGTCCTGAGGATTTAGAAATAACCACCGTCGAGCGCGGAAAACTTCAGGTGCGAGTTGATGCTCAGACCTTCCGTGGCGTTCACTATGAAATTAGCTGCTATGACAAGGACCGCAATGAATGGCTTGTACATTCTACCAAAGCCGCCGAAGTCGGGGATGAAATCGGACTCTATTTTGACCCAGAGGCAATTCACGTAATGAGATTTGGCGAGACTGAGGAAGAATTTGATCGTCGCTTAGAAGCTTACAGTGATGGAGAAGAAGGCAATGGAAAATAAGCTCACTCGTAATATTTACATGATCCCTTACTGGCTTTGGATTGCTTTATTTGTCATTGCACCTATTCTACTCATTCTTTACTACTCTTTCTTTGATATTGAAGGTCATTTTTCACTTGTGAACTACCAAAAGTTCTTCACTCCCGTGTATTTAAAAATGACCCTGAGTTCGTTCTGGTACGCTTTTTTAATTACTCTCATTTCGTTACTGGTGGCCTATCCAACCGCCTATTTATTAACGAAGACGAGACACAAGCATCTATGGCTGCTCTTAATCATTGTTCCATCGTGGATCAACTTATTGCTAAAAGCGTACGCATTTCTTGGAATTTTTGGAACCTATGGTATCACAAACAGCTTCTTAGAAGTCATTGGCATTGGAACAAAGCAAATCCTATTTACTGATTTTAGCTTTATTTTTGTATCGGTTTATATTTTTATTCCATTCATGATATTGCCGATTTTTAATGCGTTAAATGAACTGAATCCAAGTTTTATTGACGCCGCTCATGATTTAGGAGCTTCCAAATGGACCACCTTCCGTCGCGTTATTTTTCCATTAACGATGGATGGGGTTAAGTCTGGTTGTCAGGTTGTATTCATCCCTGCACTCTCCTTGTTCATGTTGACAAGACTCATCGCCGGCAACCGTGTGATTACCCTCGGTACAGCGATTGAACAGCATTTCCTTGTGACACAGGACTGGGGAATGGGCTCGACGATTGCGGTTTTCTTAATTATTATCATGTTCCTATTTATGGTTCTTACAGGAACTAGAAAGCGGGGTATGTAGCTTGGATAAAAAAATATCCCCTTTATCAAAAGTGTTTCTGGCTGTAATTTTCTTGATTTTGTATTCGCCAATTTTCTTTCTGGTGTTTTACTCTTTCAATAGCGGCGGCACGATGTACGACTTTGAAGGCTTCACTCTCGACTGGTACAAGGAATTATTTCAAGACACCAGGTTATTAATTATCGTGTTAAATACACTGGTGATTGCTTTGCTATCCGCTCTTTTCTCGACAATCATTGGAGTATTAGGAGCGATTGCCATTTACCAATTAAGACGACGACAAACGAAGAATACGATTCTTTCTTTAAACAATGTCTTGATTGTAAGCCCTGACGTCATTATTGGGGCATCCTTTCTTATCTTATTTACGACAGCAGGCATCAAGCTTGGCTTCTACTCCGTTCTGTTGTCTCATATTGCGTTCAGCATTCCGATCGTTGTCATCATGGTTTTGCCAAAATTATTAGAAATGAGCCCAACCTTAATTGATGCAGCCCGGGATTTAGGGGCAAGCAAATGGGATGTACTGGCGAAGGTCATCCTGCCCTATATTACACCAGGAATTTTCGCAGGATTCTTCATGGCCCTAACCTACTCATTAGACGATTTTGCGGTTACCTTTTTTGTAACAGGAAACGGGTTCTCAACCCTTTCAGTTGAAATTTATTCCCTCGCCCGTCGGGGAATCTCTTTAAATATCAATGCACTCTCGACCCTGTTGTTCCTGTTCACCATCCTACTGGTGATTATTTACTACTTTATTACACAACGCACAAAGACACAGGTTGGGGGGATTAGGAATGATTAAGCTAATCCGTGTATTTCTTTCCGTTGTCATTGCTTCAGCTGTTCTGTTGTTTGTTATCAACCGTTTGAATTCCGCAGAGGGATTTTCAAGTGGAAATACGATAACCATTTACAACTGGGGCGATTATATTGACCCTGATCTCATTAAACGCTTCAAGGATGAGACAGGAATTAAGGTGATTTACGAAACCTTTGATTCCAATGAAGCCATGCTGACAAAGATTAAGCAGGGTGGAACAACGTACGATATTGCTATACCTTCCGAGTATATGATTCAGAAAATGAAGGAAGAGAACTTGCTACTTCCGCTTGATCAATCCAAGCTGCCGAACTTGAAGAATATTGATGAACGCTTCATGGATCTCCCATTTGACCCTAATAACAAGTATTCCGTTCCATATTTCTGGGGAACAGTGGGGATTGTCTTCAACACAAAATTGGTCGGTGATAAACCATTCACAAGCTGGAACGACTTATGGGATCCTTCCTTAAAAAATGATATTCTTTTAACGGATGGGGCTCGCGAGGTCATTGGAATGGGTCTGAATAGCTTGGGATACTCATTAAATGATACGAACAAAGAGCATTTGCATGAGGCGAAGGCAAAGCTCGATACTCTCACGCCGAATATCAAAGCCATTGTTGGCGACGAGATCAAGATGCTTATCGCCAATGAGGAAGCAGCTGTCGGGCTCGTTTGGTCTGGGGATGCGGCGGACATGATGGGAGAAAATGAAAACCTCGATTATGTTGTGCCATCAGAAGGTTCTAACCTTTGGTTTGATAATATGGTGATTCCAAAGACAGCAAAGAATATCGAGGGGGCACACCAGTTTATCAATTTCATGCTTGATGCAAAGATTGCTGCACAGAATGCGGAATGGGTTAGCTACTCGACTCCAAACAAAGAGGCACTCAAGCACATGCCTAAGGAAATGGTCGAGGACGAACGCTTCTACCCATCGCCAGAGCTGACCGACAAGCTTGAAGTATACGAAAACCTCGGCAAAAAAAATCTAGCGTTTTACAATGACCTGTTCTTAGAATTTAAGATGCATCGAAAATAAAATGGTACCTGGTACCATCCGTGGACATTTGTTTGATTTTGTCCACGTGGGGTGTACAATTGTGAAAAAGGGACATCTCTCATGCGAGAAAGATGTCCCTTACTTCTTTTCATCCATGATCTAATTCATACAATCTCTGATACCGCTCACTCGTTTCCAGTAATTCCTCATGACTGCCCTCAATGGCCACTTTTCCTTTTTCCATGAAAACAATCTTGTCCATTTTTTCCATGCCCATCAAATGATGAGTTATCCAAATAACGGTCTTATCCTTTAATGCTTCAAAAATGGTTTCAATCAAATCCGCCTCTGTTTGCGGGTCCAAACCGACGGTCGGTTCATCTAGAATGACAACTGGGGTGTTCTTTAATAATATTCTTGCTAGAGCAATCCTTTGTCTTTCACCACCAGAAAAACGGGCCCCTGTTTCCTCCATTTGTGTGGCTAAGCCAAGAGGTAAGGAGTTAATATACTGATCAAGCTTAACCTGCTTCACAACCCGCTCTATTTCTTCTCTTGTCGCCGTTTGATTCCCAAGACGAATATTATTTTCCACCGTTGTTGCAAAAAGGTACGGCTTTTGATTCAAGACACTAATCTGCTCAAAAATGGCATCACCATAGCAATGACAAGGCTGACCATTTAATTCTACCTTCCCACTGGTAGGCACAAGAGCTCCGAGCAGCAGCTGTAAAAATGTCGATTTCCCTGCCCCACTTTTTCCTAACAGGGCGAACTTATGCCCCTGAGGAATCGATAAGCTCATTTGATGAAGGGCATCTTCTTGACTACCCGCATAACGGTAGGTCAAGTGATCAGCCACTAGGTTAGCAGCATTTGACTTCCCTACTTCTATTGGTTTCGCCTCATGTCTGTCGCCTCTCTCAATATTTCCTACTCTACGCAATGATTCCTGATAAGCAGGAATACGCTCAATCGCGTGTGAAATGGGAAGTAGCCCCTCGATAATTGGCAATGTCACAAGCGTAAAGGCCGCAATATAGGTCGGAGCAATCCCTCCAGCCTGCGCCTCAAAACCTGACCAAATTGCCATCATGATTAAGATGAGTCCAGACAAAATTCTTAACTGCAGCTCTCGAGATTGATTCCAATAGCGGAGACGTCGATCAACCTCGAATATCTCCTCGCGCTCTCTATGAAATCCGTTAATAAAATCCTTTTCCCTGCCACTAATGATCCAATCGGTCAATCCAAAGACCGCATCGGTCAGATTGGAATACAACCGACTTTGCACCTCTTTTTGCTTAAGCTGCCGTTTTTTTAATATAAATAAGGACCAAACTGGATATACCACAACAATGAGACTTAAACAAAATCCGATCCAAAGAGCGAATTTCCAATCAAATAAGGATAGTGAGATGATGGAACCCGCAAATAAGCATAAAGCGACAATCGTTGGAAAAATGGTACGGATATACAAATCCTGCAGATGCTCGATATCGTCTGCAAGAGTTCCAAGCAAATCACCTGTCTGAAATCGTTCGCGAATAAACAGTGCCTGTGGCTCCAACATTCGATAAAGCCAAACACGCATGTCAGATAAGATTTTTAGGACCGCATTATGCCCAATGAGACGCTCGATATATCTCGTGACCGCCTGTGAAATTCCGAATGTCCGCACAAGAACAATCGGTACATACAGCATCAAAATATTGTAGGGCATGAGGGAGGCACTCGAGATTAAATAACCTGAGGTGAAGGTAAGCATCGAACTCGCCAGCACAGTTAATAGCCCAAAAAAGACTGCTAGGCTAATCGAACGATAATATTGCCGCAAATAGGGCTTGATATATGTGTTGAAGTGTTTCATACTCCCCTTCCTCCCTTCGCTGCCGAAATGAGTTCAAAGTAGTGCCCCTTTTTTGCCAATAATTCTTCATGGGAGCCGCATTCGACCAGCTGACCTTCCTGTAAGACAAAGATGAGGTCCATTTCCTTCATCCAGTGCAAACGATGGGTCGCAAAAAAAACAAGCTTTCTCTCCAATAACGGCAATAGCAATTCCTTAATTTCATACTCCGTCTCAATATCTAAATGGGCGGTCGGCTCATCGAAAAGCATGATCGGACGTTCCTGCAAAATCGTTCGCGCTAGTGCAATTCGCTGCTCCTCCCCACCGCTTAAGCTCCGGCCCCCCTGTCCGATTTTCTCATCCAACCCATTTGGCAGGCTCTTCACCAGCTCAGAAAGTCCAGCTCGTTCAACGGCAAGCAGCAAATCCTCTTTACTGGAATGCTGCGCATACCAGCGAATATTCTCCGCAATCGTCCCTGAAAAAATATATGGATGTTGTGGGATGTAAGAGAGCTGCCTTTGCCATTCATCGACAGTAAAGCTCTCAACCTCAATTCCATCAAACAGGATAGTCCCGCTGCTCTTATCTCTTAAGCCAGCCAGTAAATCAATGAAGGTTGATTTGCCAGCCCCCGATTTCCCTACAATCCCGATTTTCTGAAAACCCTTCACCTCAAAATCCGAATTCTTCACTATGAAGCTCTCATCTTCAGTTGATGCCTTTGAGAGCCCTCTAACCGCTAAGCAACTTGCCTCATTCCAACGAGGAAGTGGCTGTGTGTTTATTAATTTTCTATCCTCCTGCGAAAGGATTTTACGAATCTTGTCCCCGGCATCCTTTCCGTCCATCGTCGCATGATAATCGTTTCCAAATGAACGAATCGGCAGAAAATATTCAGGTGCAAGAATCAAGAGCATGAGTGCTGACTCGAGGCCTATTTTTCCATCAATAAGACGTAATCCAAGCTCAACCGCTACGACGGCAACCGAGAGACTCGAAAAGAAATCTAAAGCAAAGGTCGATAGAAAAGCGAGGCGCAGCGTGCGGTTCGTTGCCATTCGATACCTCTCACTAACCGCTCTTATCGCGTGTTCATGGGATTTGCTTTTTCCGAGAAATTTCAAGGTTACAAGACCGCGCAAGGAATCGACAAAGTGACTGGATAATAAGCGGTACGAATCCATTTGGGCATCAATTTTCTTCTGAGCCAGGAGGCCAAGCAAAATCAAAAAGGCAATCATGATCGGCATCGTCACGAGAAGAACGACCCCTGATAAAGCATCAACCGTAAACACATAGACTAGTAAAATGATGGGGGTACAAATCATGGAAACGGCCCGTGGAATGAATAGCTCTAGGTACGTGCGTAAATTGGTGATGCCTTCTAAGCAAAGGGTAATGACACTACCTGAACCGTGACGTCCAACTCCCCTTGGTCCTAACCGAAATAATTTTTCTAATAAAAGAGTTTGGTAGGAAAGTGCTGTTGTTTCTGCAAAACGATAAGCCATTCGCTCCTTCGCCCACTGCAATAAATGTCTGAGGAAAAAGAATCCGCCAAAGCCTAAAAGTAAAGGAAGGACAGCATTGACTGCTGCCCCTTTGAATAGTTTCGTAAGAGCCGTCGAAAGAAAGACGGCATGTAAAATGATGAAAACACTTTGGAAAACCGTTAGAAGACCAATGATGAACATTGTTTTTTTACTACCTTCATAACGAAGAAGCTGCTTGTCCATTAGTATTCTAAATGCTCCTTATGAGTTACTCTTTTGCGGAAGATATAATAACTCCAAATGGTATAGGCTAAAACAATTGGAACCATCGTTGCTGCAACAATGGTCATGACCTTTAACGAGTAGGCGCCCGAAGCAGCATTATAGACCGTTAAATTGTAGGCCAAGTCGGTAGAGCTAATCATGACGTTCGGGAACAAGGCAATGAAGAATGATGATGTTACCAGAACCATGATGAGCCCTGTTGTCGCAAAGCTGAGTCCCTCTTTCTTTTTGCGAAGAAGAGGAAGCAACGCTAAATAGCATATGACAGCTACAATATAGAGCGGAATGAGAATCGCCCCTCTGTTAGCGAATGCATCTGTATAAATTCCGGTTAGGACGACAAATAACACGATTACAATTCCAGTAGCAAGATATACCTTTTGTGCCGCTCGGTTTGCTCTTTCACGAAGCGCACCCTCTGTCTTGAGGCCAGTGAACATTAGGCCATGCAAGTAGGACAGCAGGACAAATGCCACACCACCAACGACCGTATAGACATTCACAATATCTAGAAGCCCAGCATGCATATCCATGTTTTCATCAATCGGGAGACCCTTGATGAGACTACTGAATAACACCCCTAGTAAAAATGGGGGAAGAATGCTGCCTAAAAAGATTGCCCAGTCCCATGTCTTCACCCATGCTGAAGAATGTGCTTTTCCTCTGAATTCAAAGGCCACTCCCCGGGCAATTAATGCCAGCAGCAGCACGACAAACGGGATGTAATAGCCGCTAAAAAGCGTCGCATACCAATGCGGGAATGCTGCAAACATGGCTCCCCCTGCGGTGATTAACCACACTTCATTCGCATCCCAAAATGGACCGATGGAGTTAATCAGCATTCTTTTTTCTGTATCATTTTTGGCAAGGAATTTTGTTCCCATACCTACGCCAAAGTCAAAGCCTTCTAGGAAAACAAAGCCTACGAAGAGTACACCAACGAGTATGAACCATAATTCACTTAGCTCCATTTGCTACACCTCCTTCACTGAACGGATCGGCGACATGAAGGTCGTCCGTTGCCTTTTTAAATGGACCTTCCTTAAACACCCTCACAAATAAATACACCATGGCAATGGCTAACAATGTATAAATTAGCGAAAAAGTAATTAATGAAAATAAAACGCTACCCGCTGAAACATTTGGCGAGATTCCATCTGCCGTTGTCATAAGGCCGTAGACAATCCAAGGCTGACGACCGATTTCCGACATGATCCATCCTGAGAAGTTGGCGATGAATGGGAAGAAAATCGCTGGAATCATCCATTTTAAATACTTGGAGCTGTTTTCTAATTTTCCTCTCCAGAATTTAATGAGGCCGATTAGGGTTAAGAGAATCATCAAACCTCCTGCAGCCACCATAATTCTGAAGCTCCAGAACGTGGTCTTAACCGGAGGAATATAATTTCCGTCTCCAAATTCTTTTTCATATTTTTCTTGCAGGGTGTTCATCCCCTCGACACTGCCACTAAATTTTCCATAGGCTAGGTAGCTTAGTGCATAGGGAATCTCAATTCTTGCCGAAGCCTCTTTCTTATCTGTATCCAAGATGGCAAATAACGTCCACGGGGCAGGATCAGCTGTGTCCTCCCATACCCCTTCTGCTGCAGCCATTTTCATCGGCTGTGCATCCATGAGGTAGGTTGCTTGTGAGTGACCAGAGAAGGCAATTCCTAATGTAGAAATAAGGCCAACAATCATCGGTACAGTCATGGAGCGCTTAAAGAACTCGATATCTTTTTTCTGGAGAAGCTTCCACGCACTCATTCCAAGGATAAAAAAGGCCCCTGTTGCAAAGCACGCAAAAATTGTATGCGGAAAAGCAACCAACACCTTCGGATTTGTAATAACAGCGAAGAAATCATTCATTTCCGCACGGCCGTTTTCAATCACATAACCAAGGGGGTTTTGCATGAAGGAATTGGCGACTAAAATCCATAGGGCTGAAATCGCTGTTCCAATGGACACAAGCCAAATGCAGGCTAAATGCAGCTTCTTTGGCAGCTTGTCCCAACCAAAAATCCAAAGCCCGATAAAGGTCGATTCTATGAAGAAGGCAAGAAGCGCTTCGATTGCAAGGGGCGCACCGAATACATCCCCAACAAATCTTGAATAGCTCGACCAGTTCATCCCAAACTGGAACTCCTGTAAAATCCCTGTAACGACACCGACGGCAAAGTTAATGAGGAAGAATTTCCCCCAAAACTGAGCCATCTTCTTGTAAATCTCCTCTTTCTTGACAACATACAGCGTCTGCATAATCGCAATAATAAAAGCTAGACCAATCGATAATGGTACAAAAATAAAATGAAATAGAGTAGTAGAAGCGAATTGTATCCTCGCTAAAATCAAATCCTCCATTACTATTTTCCTCCCTTCTTTCTTCCTACAAATTAATATATCAGCATAAGTATTTTTAATTGTGAAATTGTAGAGGAATATTTGTTACAAATTTAAAAACTTTACCAATTAAAGCGTTTTCTTAAAATAATTTAAGAACCTCCCATGGAGATTATTATATTTATATAACAAAACCCTAAATGGTACCAGGTACCGCCCGTGGACATTTGGGCGATTTTGTCCACATGGGGTGGACA
>DLCS01000243.1:0-3279 GCA_002480735.1 Bacillaceae bacterium UBA7792
GATTGCTAGATGAAGAGTTTCTCGCCTACAATGCCTTTACGACCGCCTCTGAGCGGCTTTTTATCAGCTATCCGCTGGCAAATGATGAAGGAAAGGCACTTATGCCATCCTCTTATATTCATAGATTAGAAGAGATGTTCCCAGACATTCAGGTGCAACACTATGGCACAGAGGTTTCAGAGCTTCCCGAACAGGAACAATTGGATTATATCTCCCACGAACAGACGGCACTCTCCTTTTTAACAACGCAATTACAGCAGAAAAAAAGGAATTATCCGATCTATGAAATGTGGTGGGATGTGTACAACTATTATGTTACTCATCCTTTCTTAAGTGAAACAGCTAAAATGGTGTTTCGGAGCTTGGACTTCAAGAATGAAACAAGGCCATTGACCGAGGAGACAAGCAAGGAGCTATACACCGATGTGATTCAGGGAAGTGTCTCAAGAATGGAGCTGTTTTCTGCTTGTCCATTTTCGCATTTTGCAAGGCATGGCTTGAAGCTGAAGGAGCGTCAAATCTTTCGCTTAGAGGCACCAGATATCGGCGAACTATTCCACGGAGCCTTGAAATATATTGTTGAAACGGTGATGGTTGGTGAACGTTCCTGGGATCATATGACAAAGGAAGAAATAGAACGACTTGCTAGGGAAGCGGTTGAACTATTGGCACCGAAGCTGGCGTCAGAAATCCTATTAAGCTCCAATCGCCATCATTATATAAAAAGAAAGCTTGAGCAAATTATTAAGAGGGCTTCGCTTATTTTACAGGAGCATGCAAAGGCAAGCGGCTTTGCTCCCATCGGGTTAGAGCTTGGTTTTGGTCCAAAGCAAGAGCTGCCGCCGATGAAGTTCTCTCTCCGTAATGGGACAAAGATGGAGCTCATCGGCCGCATTGATCGTGTTGATAAAGCTGAGGATGAGAATGGCGTCTATTTAAGAGTCATTGATTATAAATCTAGCACCAAGGATGTCAATATCAATGAAGTCTACTATGGTCTTGCCCTACAGATGCTGACGTACTTGGATATTATCTTGTTAAATTCAGAGAAGCTGATCGGTAGTGGCGCGAACCCAGCGGGGGTTCTCTATTTTCATGTTCATAACCCAATGGTGAACACGACGAAAATGCTTTCACTAGAAGAGCTTGAAGAGGAGCTAATGAAGAAATTCAAGATGAATGGACTCCTCCTTGGAGAGGAAAATGTCATTCGCATGATGGATCAAACATTAGATACAGGCGACTCACAAATCATTGCTGCCGGTATCAAGAAGGACGGCAATCTCACAAAGCGTTCTAAAGTGGCTAGCAGAGAGGAATTTGATGTTTTACGCCGATATGTACGGAATCATTATGTGAAGACCGGCAATGCGATAACGGACGGAAATGTGGAGATTTCCCCTTATAAAATGAAGGACCGGACTCCATGTACCTTCTGTTCCTTCAAGGCCGTTTGTCAGTTTGATGAGTCAATGGAGGCTAATGAATATCGCAGTCTGAAGTCTCATCCAAAGGAAGAAATTCTACAAATCATGAGGGAGGAGGCCGATGATGAAAATTCCAACAAAGCCTAAAAACGTCACATGGACAGATGATCAATGGAAGGCAATCTGGGCAAGCGGTCAGGATATTCTTGTCGCAGCCGCTGCTGGTTCAGGAAAGACAGCTGTGCTCGTGGAAAGAATCATTCAAAAAATTATCTCGACCGAAGATCCGATTGATGTCGATGAACTATTGGTGGTGACCTTTACGAATGCGTCAGCAGCAGAAATGAGACATCGTATTGGTGAGGCGTTAGAAAAAGCAATTAATGAAAACCCAACCTCGAAGCACTTAAGAAAGCAGCTAAGTTTGTTAAATCGAGCCTCCATTTCGACCCTTCATTCTTTTTGCTTAGAAGTGATTCGAAAATTCTATTATCAAATTGATTTGGATCCAGGCTTTCGCATAGCGGATGAGACAGAAGCGCAGCTGATTCGTGATGAGGTACTGGAGGAATTGTTTGAGGAGGAATATGGGAAGGAAGGGAATGAATCCTTTTTCGCACTTGTTGATACATTCTCAAGTGATCGCAGTGATATTGCACTCCAGGATTTAATTAGAGAAATCTATGATTTCTCCCAAGCAAATCCCTCACCGAATCAGTATTTACAGTCGATGAAGGAGCTGTATCATGTCAAGGAGAGCGCGACGATTGATGAGCTTCCATTTGTTGGAGTCCTTCTGTTTGATCTTGAACTCCAGCTTCAAGGAGCAAGAGGGCTTCTTGAAAAAGGGCTTGAATTAACGAAATTGCCAGGAGGGCCGGCCCCACGAGCGGAGAACTTTATCGATGATATTCAGCTTGTGGACGCCCTGCTCGAAGCGAGGAATCAATCATGGCAGGAGCTTTACCTTCGAATGCAGGCGACCTCCTTTACCCGTGCGAAGGTCTGCCGAGGGGATGCGTTTGATAAGGACTTAGTTGAACAGGCGCAAAAGCTTCGTGACCAAGCAAAGAAAATCGTCGAGACCCTGAAGGAGGAGCTGTTTGCAAGAAAGCCAGAAAGCTTTATCCGTGATATGCGGGAAATGGCTCCACATATTGAACGGTTAGCCCAGCTTGTAGAAGAGTTTGCGAAACGGTTTGATGCAGCGAAGAAGGAAAAAGGGCTCGTTGATTTTTCTGATCTTGAGCACAATTGTCTGCAAATTTTAAAAGCTGAAGAGGGTACTCTTCTTCCATCCGAAGTCGCACTCACTTATCGAAACCACTTTAAAGAGGTATTCGTGGATGAATATCAGGATACGAACATGGTGCAGGAGGCCATTCTGAAGCTTGTCACAAAGGATAGTGAGGAATGTGGCAATTTATTCATGGTGGGGGATGTGAAGCAATCGATTTACCGCTTTCGTCTTGCTGAGCCGAATTTATTTTTGGGCAAATATCTTCGCTTTACAAAGGATGGCGAGGGTACCGGTTTGAAAATTGATCTGGCAAGGAATTTCCGCAGTCGCAAGGAAGTGCTGGACGGCACGAACTATCTCTTTAAACAGCTAATGGGGACAAGTGTCGGTGAGATTGAGTATGACGAGGCAGCCGAGCTTGTGAAAGGGGCTGACTATCCAGATAGCGCCCATCCGATTGAGCTGGTATTGATCGAGCAGGCGGGCAAGGATGAGGAGCAGAATGAGGAAGAAGTAAGCTTGCAGTTTGATGCATCCGAGCTTGAAGCATCCCAGCTAGAGGCAAGACTGATGGCGGAGAAGATTAAGAGCCTCGTTGCCGAGCGGAAGGAG
>DLCS01000243.1:3373-5482 GCA_002480735.1 Bacillaceae bacterium UBA7792
GGTTGCCGAGCGGAAGGAAGTATATCATGCGAAGTCCAAGTCTACCCGTCCGATCATGTATCGCGACATTGTCATCCTCCTCCGTTCGATGACGTGGGCACCACAAATTATGGAGGAATTTAAGGAACAGGGTATTCCCATTTATGCGAATCTCTCAACGGGTTATTTTGAAGCGACAGAGGTATCGATTATGATGTCTCTCTTGAAGATCATCGACAACCCGTATCAGGATATTCCGTTAGCGGCCGTTCTTCGTTCACCAATAGTAGGTCTTAATGAAGAAGAGTTGGCAATGGTCCGCATTCATCAGCGTCAAGGTTCCTTTTATGATGCGCTTATTGCTTTTTGTAAAAACATACAAAATGATAAAACAGGAGAGCTTCAGGAAAAACTAAAGAGGTTCCTAAGCAGCTTAGCAGGCTGGCGCAAAAGAGCAAGGCAAGGCTCCCTTGCTGAGTTAATCTGGCAGCTGTACCGGGAGACGAAGTTTTACGATTTTGTCGGTGGCTTACCAGGGGGCAAGCAGCGGCAAGCGAACCTTCGAGCACTCTATGATCGAGCGAGACAATATGAAAGCACTTCTTTTCGAGGGTTGTTCCGTTTCTTGCGCTTTATCGAGCGAATGCAGGATCGCGGGGATGATTTAGGGGCTGCACGTGCGCTTGGGGAGCAAGAGGATGTCGTTCGGATTATGACGATCCATAGCAGCAAGGGCTTGGAGTTCCCTGTTGTCTTTATTGCAGGTACAGCCCGAACCTTTAATATGATGGATATTAGAAAGCCACAGATGCTCGATAAGGAGTTTGGCTTGGCGACGAAATATGTAAATGCTGAAAAACGAATTTCCTATCCTTCCTTACCCCAGCTTGCCTTTAAGCGCAAAAAGAAGCTAGAAATGCTTGCGGAAGAAATGCGCGTTCTATATGTGGCACTAACGAGGGCAAAGGAAAAGTTATATTTACTTGCTTCGGTTAAGGAATTGGATAAAAAAATAGCGGGCTGGCTTACACAACTCTCCCATCCGTCATGGCTTTTAAAGGAATATGATCGAGCCTCCGCTAAAAGCTATTTGGATTGGATTGGCCCAGCACTTGTGAGACACAAAGATAGCGATCTACTAAGGTCGGGTGAGGAAATAGCGTCTCTTGTTCCAACAGAAATCACGAATCATCCATCTTCTTGGAGGTTTGAATTTGTACAAGCAAGTGATCTTGTGGCAAGTGTGAAGGAGCAGGTGGAAGAGGATCATTTGCTTGACTACGTGTATCAGGGAAAACCTATCAAGGTGGAATCTGAGTGGAAAGAAGTTATTCACAATCGTTTAAGCTGGAAATATCCTTTTCACGATGCCTCTCAATTCCGTTCGAAACAATCTGTTTCTGAAATGAAGCGACAGCGGGAAATCATTGATGAGGCTAGTGGGAAGGAATTAGTCTCATTTACAAGGCCGTTATTTAATCGACCTCGCTTCATGCAGGAAAAAACAATGACACCTGCAGAACGAGGAACCGCCATGCATATGGTGATGCAGCATGTTGATTTGACAAAGCCTGTGACCGCTCCTGTGATAGAGGAGCTGCTCGAGAAAATGGTGAAGAAGGAATTGATCACCGAGGAGCAGAAGCAGGTGATTTCGGTTGATGAGATTGTGAAGTTCTTTGAAACGGAACTAGGTGCAAGGATGTTAAGAGCGTCAAATCTAAAGCGGGAGGTCCCATTTAGTGCCGCCTTTCCAGTGCATTTGGCCTACCCAAATTGGCAGGGCGAGCCTGAACCTATTTTAGTACAGGGTGTCATTGACTGTGTATTTGAGGACAGTCCTGGTGGATTGGTCCTGGTCGATTATAAGACCGACGCTATTCACGATCGATATAAGGGGGGCTTTGAACAGGCAAGGCCCATCCTAGAAGAACGTTACCGCATACAAATCGATCTCTATACACAGGCCCTAGAACAAATATTGAAGAAAAAAGTGGTTGAAAGGTATCTCTTCTTTTTTGATGGGGGGCACATCCTTCAGCTGTGAAGATAGGATCAGCAATGAAATTGGGAAAACTGTCCTCATGGAAGTCGCTATGAGGACAGTTTTCGATTAAAAGTGAGATTCAG
>DLCS01000243.1:5615-26203 GCA_002480735.1 Bacillaceae bacterium UBA7792
AAGTGAGATTCACTAAAGGAGGCTTTATCGAATGAAAAAGAAGATTGGCTTCATAGGGTGCGGAAAAATGGCCCAAGCGATGATAAAAGGATTAATATCATCAGGAACGATTTCCCCGAAGCAAATTATGGTTAGTGCAATAACACATACTACCCTAGAGCTTGTTAAAGAAAAGTATTCGATCCAAACGGCAAATGATAATCGTGTTGTTGCGGAGTGGTCTGATATTCTATTCCTAGCTGTGAAACCAGAAATACATAAGGAAGTCATCCAGGAAATCAAACAAGAGATTGCGGAGCATACGGTGATAATCACTGTTGCGGCAGGGATTACAATAGGATTCCTCGAAAAAGAATTTGACAAGCAAATAAAGGCAGTACGTTCTATGCCCAATACTCCATCATTTGTTGGTGAGGGAATGAGTGCTCTTTACATAAACGATGAAGTAAGTAAGGAGGATATGGAAGATGTACTGAAGATTTTCCGCTCTTTTGGTCAGGTAGAAGTCATTAAGGAACAACTGATGGATAGTATTCCTGCTATAAGCGGCTCCTCCCCAGCTTATGTCTATTTGTTCATTGAGGCGCTTGCAGATGGGGGTGTAAGAAATGGGATCCCTCGGGAGCAGGCCTATCGCTTTGCGTCCCAAGCTGTGTTAGGTGCAGCGAAAATGGTTTTAGAGACAGGTATTCATCCAGGTGAATTAAAGGATCAGGTTTGTACTCCAGGTGGAGCAACGATCGAAGCTGTAGCCGCTCTTGAAGAAAATGGTTTTCGAGCAGCAGTCCTTCAAGCAATGGAAAAATGTACGGAAAAGACGAAAAAACTATAAATGGTGGGTGATTTAAATTGCAAAAGGTGAAACTTGCAGAAGATTTATCCTTCTCAAGAATAATACATGGATTATGGAGATTAAATAGCTGGAATTTCAATAAGGACGAAATCCTACAACTCATTGAAGAATGCATGGAGCTCGGAATCACCACTTTTGATCATGCAGATATTTATGGGAATTATCAAAATGAAGCATTATTTGGCAAGGCCCTAGCTCTTAAGCCGTCCCTTAGAGAAAAAATGGAACTGGTCACCAAATGCGGGATCAAGCTCGTATCTGATCAACGCCCAGAGCATGAAATCCAGTATTACGATACAAGTAAAGAGCATATCTTGAAAAGTGCAGAGAATTCATTGAAGAATCTTCAGACCGACTTTATCGATGTTCTTCTTATTCACCGCCCAGATCCAGACATGGACCCAGAAGAGGTAGCTGAGGCATTCACCATGCTTAAGGAACAAGGTAAGGTAAGACATTTTGGAATTTCGAACTTCACCCCAGCTCAAGTAGAAATGTTAAGCAGCTATTTACCATTTCCTCTCGTTACCAATCAGGTTGAAATTTCCGTTTCTCATCTTCACGCTTTTCAAGATGGAACGATCGAACACTGTCTACAAAAAAGAATCCCACCGATGGCATGGTCACCCCTTGCTGGAGGAAGAATTTTTACTGATTCTGATGAAAAAACACTCCGACTTCAAAAAACACTGCAGGAAGTTGGAGAGGAACTCGCTTTAACAAAAATAGATAGTGTTATGTACGCATGGCTTCTGCATCACCCAGCTAAGATCATGCCGATCGTCGGATCTGGAAAGCTGGAAAGAATTAAAATGGCAACGGAAGCCTTAAATGTAAAAATGACACGTCAGCAATGGTTCAAAATTTGGATTGCCTCAACAGGAGAAGATGTGGCTTAAATACCAAACTAGTCAAAAGAATAATGCAATCGTAACAGGCTCAGAGTATAGGCACTCTGAGCCTGTTCTTATGAAAGAAACTATTCTTTTCTATTTGATACTGTTATATTTTTACATATCACAATAATCAAAAAAATCCCTTGAAGGCGTCACAAAATACAAGATTATACGACTGATAGATAGGAAGAAGGAAGGTTGGTGAGAAAGGGCTTGAATATGACGAGGAAAGAACTGGTGATGGAGTGGTATGAGCTTTACTATGATGATATTTATCGTTTTATTTTGTATATGCTCGGGGATCAACAGTACTGTGAAGATTTGATTCATGATACTTTTGTCCGGGCATATACCGCCTATGATCGCTTCGATCAACGTTCCAGTATAAAGACATGGCTTTTTAGCATTGCCAAACATTTAGTAATTGATGAAATTCGCAGGCGTAAAAGAAAAAAAGTTTTCATGCTTGGTTTATCTGGAAAAAAACAAGTATCTCCTTTCAATGTTGAGCAGCATGTTGAAAATAAAGAAGCGATTATTGAATTGATGCAGGACATTCAACGCTTAAAACCCTCATATCGTCTTGTCATTATTTTAAATAAGGTAGAGGAGCTCTCGACAAAGGAAATCGCAAATGTTCTTGATTGGTCAGAGACAAAGGTGAGAAAAACCCTATTTAGGGCACTTCAAGAGCTAAGGAAACAGCATAGCTTGAAAGGGGGAGTGGGTCTTGAGGAGACAACTTGAAGAGGATAGCCAATGGACCTTATTAAAAACATTGAAGCTCGATTCGGACAAAAAGGAATCGATTAAAGAAAGGATTAAGGAGAGTATTTCTACAAGGAACTATAATCAGCCTGTCAAGCATAGATGGCTCGAGTTGAAGGGCATTTTAGCGACATGTTTGCTCTTTCTAATCGCTGGTGGTTTTATCTGGAAATTGACGCAAGGAACGGATTTGCAAACTGGAGAAGGTACAGAAACGAGAGAGTTCAGTTGGTCCTTAACAGAAGTGTATGGACAAAAGTCAGAAGAAGGTTTCACACTTTATCGGAAAAACGAAGAAATTCCGGTAGGGATCATGAAGAAAGTGAACCAGGATGAAAGGAATAAGATTATTGCTAGTGGGGCAATGCATGTTCAGCAGGAACTTGAGAATTTCCCTTACTCAACCACCATGTACATTGAACATGTGAAAATGCCAGATACGTCGTTAAGATACCATTTTTTCATTGAGAATCAGGAAGGAGAGTCTATTTATTTCTCCTTTGACTATCCAAAGCTCGAATATGCAGAAATATTTGAAGCAATTGGAACTCTTAAGCTAAAAGGGATGAAGCCATATGAACATCCAGAAATGCTCTATGTGAATCATGGCTATGGGAGAATGTTTTTTCCAGTAGGCATCCAACCAATTAACATCGGAGAGGATAAAGAAATCTATCTTTGGGAAGAAGTGACAGATGAAATCTTTGCTATCTACTTGAGCAAACTAGAGGAGCTCCTTCCCTCCTGGACTAGGGATGGTACTACTTTTACATCCCATGAAGGATCTGAGACGGTGAAAATTTCTTTAGAAGGAAAAAAGCTAATCTATGAGTTTTGGTACCAAGAACAAGAGGAATAGTCATGAGAAAAAGTAGTCCTCCCAATTCGTCGAGAGGACTACTTTTGTTAATTATTCCCCGCAACAGGCTGGTCGATTAAATTCGTGTTTAAGGCATTGCTTGAGCTGAAGAAATTATTGTTAACGATAAAACCACCTGTATTGGCGGAACCAGAGCCTGAATTGGTTTTTGAAGCACTTTTAGGAGAGATAAAGAGAGAGTCTCCGAAATGTACAACTCCCCCACCAATATTGTTAACTTGCACAGGTCCTACGATTGCAGGCATCTAAAACACCCTTTTCCGCTCTAGACACGGGATTCGGTGCATAGCCAGATTTCTTTGAGCTGGACCATATGCTTACCTTTCCCGCGGCTCGAGTTGTCTAATATGCTTAATCCTCGCCTCCATGTTCACCGATTTTGTATTACCAATATGTGCGACTGAAGAAGTGGAAATGGCGTTAATCGTAATATTATTAACTTTAATAAAAGGACTTATGGCCTCCGCTTCATAGGTTATTGCCTCCGTAACAGGTTCTAGCAAAATAGGTCTATTGAAGATACCATAGCCTGAAAAATCCCCTTCATTCCCAAAGAAAAACTCTCTTTCACGCTGTACTGCAAGTGCTCGAGTGACCCCATAAATATGGGCAGAATCACCGATCTCCAAAGTGGAGAGAATGAGGATAACATTAACGGATAGGTGATTGACAATTGAGGTTCTTTTCTGGTACATAGCTTTATCCTTGCCGACTTAGTGGAACAAAGGGACCAATTATTAAGGATTCTGGTGGGGTATCGAAAATAGATGCCAATTGGATCGTCTCCGTATCCCCGACCAAAAGGATGGAGGAGCTGGAGATGCTGCCAATTTTCATATTCCCTACGCATAAATCCCTATTATAAACTTGAAAAATCATGGATTCTCATCCTTTCTCATGTCAGCAAGATTTTTTATAAAAGCAAGTACAGCATTTTCGATATCCTTCTTGATCTGCTTTTCGATTTGCTCATTGATGTCCTGCAGCTCTTCAGGTGAACGCTTATTAACCGGTATTTGCTTTAGATAATATTCTATGCGAGAAGGGATCTGTTTTCTTATATCATCCTTCATAAAATTGATATAGGGGGCGTCCACTTTTATATTGAGCTCTTCTTCGTACCTATGAACAAGGGGCTCTAAATCAGTTTCTAAATATAGATGGATTCCGTCCTCAAGCTCCATAGATCTTTTCATCATCATCTTTGGTGATAAGGGGGCTTCCGGTTGCTTCCCATCTACCTGTAATTCCTCGATATTTTCTAAATCGGAGGGATTTAATCCGATATTCAATGTTCCTTCCAGTGTTTCCACTTTTAATTGATCAAACTTGTATTCAATGGTGCCTACGTGAACAGGAGGACGTGCTTTGAATTCTTTCAGCTCCTGAGATAAATCCCTAAGCTGCTTCTCAAGTCCTTGTATTCTCTTTTCCTGTAATTGTATAAAATGATGCATTCTTTGGAGATAAGAGTATAGTTCTAGACTCAATGAACGTCACCCCTTCGTTCGTAGTTGATAAGAAATCCATTATGAAAGGCTTAATGGAACAGATGGCTGCGTTAGCATGCTTTCAGGTTCAATACCCAATTCTGTAGGAGATGTTCCTGGTTTTTGTGCCGCAGGAGCCGGCCCTGTAAATCCTCCCGTGTTATATAGATTGGAGACATCCTTAATGACCCCTGCACTTCCAATTTGCAGGACGGATGAGTTGGATACTGCCCCAACCTTCAAAATATTAATGTGTATCGACTGTTGGACAAAAATATTCATCGTATCACCCTTATATATGACGAATGAATCGTATCGATCAACTCATTAAGTGGTAAAAGAAATTGGCTGATCCACACCATCCTGGTCATACGTATTCGTTGAGCTAATATGGTTGTAAACTTCTATCGCATCTCCAGTGTTAAATGACCCCGCACCTGCGAAGGTTTTAACAGTGGCCATAGGCATGATTTTGTAGACATCCCCGATATTAAATACGGAGCTTGTTCCGATGGAATTGACTTGAACGATTCCGACGATGGCAGGCATAATTTGACACCCTTTTTAAAGAGATTCCTTCATTATCGTATGTACGTTCAGGTCAAATGTGATTAAAACGCCTATGGAAAGAATTTCCCGATATCTAAAACATGGTTGTTCACAAAATTGTTATGTAACAGGTGGAAAAATGATTTCAAAAATAATACTGGAACATGATAAAATAAAATTAATTTAGAATTTTTTAAAAATAGTCAGGAGAGATGTTGATGAATGTACCATTAGTGTTGACTCAGTTTTTGGATCGTGCCGTTTCATTATATGGGGATAAAGAAGCGATCATTTGTGAGGAAAGAGTATTTACATATAAGGAACTAAATCATCGAGTCAACCGCTTATCACATGGTTTAAGAGGGTTTGGTGTACAAAAGGGGGATCGAGTCGCCTATTTAGCGCCAAATTCAGTGGAAATGCTTGAGGGTTTTTATGGCGTATTTCAGCTAGGTGGGGTCATGGTCCCATTGAATATTCGGCTCAAGCCAGATGATTACTTATTTATTCTAAATCACAGTGAATCAAAGGTATTATTTGTGGATCAGGATTTATATCATTTAATTGCCCCGATCAAAAATAAATTGGAAACCGTTGAACAGATTGTGATCCATTATAAAAATCCTGAAACGAATGAAATTGGCTATGATGAATGGCTCGGGGAACAGAGTGAGACAGCTTTTAGCAGAGCTGACGTTGATGAGAATGATGTTTGCAGCCTTCTTTACACGAGTGGGACAACCGGAAATCCGAAGGGGGTCATGTTAACCCATCGTAATAACTATTTACATGCGATGAGCTCAATGCATCATCTGCGTGTTTGCGATGAGGATGTCCTCCTGCATGTTCTGCCGATGTTTCATGTGAATGGCTGGGGCTCTCCTTTTTACTATACAGCAAACGGGGCAACACAAATCTGCTCACGGAAGACGACACCTGCGTTAATATTTGATGCCATTACGAAACACCAAGTCAGCATTATGCATATGGCTCCAACAGTACTGAACTCTCTTCTACAATATTATGAACAAAATACACCTACCTTTGACCAGTCCATTCGGGTAGTCATTGCCGGTTCGGCTCCTCCTCCGGCTTTTGTAACAAGAGTGGAACAAGAGTTAGGCTGGGAATTCATTCAAGTCTATGGCATGACAGAGTCAGCTCCTCTAAGCTTAGTATCTGTCATTCGTTCACAATTAAAGGACCTGCCCATGGACGACCAATATCGTTTGAAAGCAAAGGCAGGGATCTCGATGATTGGCTGTGAGGTCAAGGTCGTCTCTGAGCAGGGGGATGAAGTCACTCATAATGGAAAAGAAATTGGTGAGGTGATTGTACGAAGTCACGGGGTGATGCTAGGCTACTGGAAGAACGAAGAGGCGACGATGGAAGCGATAAGAAATGGCTGGCTTCACACTGGGGATATGGCAACAGTTGATGAACATGGACATATTGATATTGTTGATCGCAAGAAGGATGTCATTATTAGTGGTGGTGAGAACATTTCATCGATAGAAGTGGAAGGGGTCTTATACGACCATCCAGATGTATTAGAAGCAGCTGTCATTGCGGTGCCACATGAGAAATGGGGGGAAACCCCGCATGCGTTTATCGTGCTTAGGGAGGGGAGGACTACGACCGAGCAGGAATTGATTACCTTTTCCAGAGAACGATTGGCACATTTCAAAGCAATTACTGGTGTGACCTTTGTTAAGGAGCTGCCTAAGACAGCCTCAGGTAAAATTCAAAAGATTGTTCTTCGCAATGACTACTGGGAATCTGCAGGAAAGGGCGGAAAATTTGTGAACTAAGGGCTTAAGGATATTCCATGACCACCATCCGTGCGAAAATAGAATTAATTGAATCGGTTATACGGGCCAAATGCGAAATGCGTTTGGTCTTTCTTTTTGACTGAGTGATATGTATTCAGGACTTCAGTGCCGAAGACTCCCGTGGAAGGCTTTGTTTAAAAATTGCCACGATATCAACCTTCCGTCTATAATCTGTAATACAGGCTAGTAATCTACGAAAGGAGCTCGCCTATTAATGAATTCTTTTGGAAAAAATCGAATCATCTCCTTAGATATGATGAGAGGGTTTGCGATACTTGGAATTTTTCTTGTGAACATGCTCTCCTTTCATTCTCCCATTCTGTATATAGATCCATTGTCTTGGTGGGAAAATCCGTTGGATAAAGTCATCTATTCAGTAATTGATGTGGTTGCACAGGGGAGCTTTTACCCGCTTTTTTCATTGCTGTTTGGCTACGGCTTAGTTCTGCTTCACCAAACAACAACGAAGAGAGGAGAATCCTTTTACCTCATTGCATCGAGGCGACTAGCCATGCTGCTAGCCATTGGGATGATTCATGCAGTCTTTATTTGGCATGGAGATATCTTAATCAATTATGCTTTATTAGGCTTTCTGTTTCTCCTTTTTTTGAGGCTTTCTGGTAAAACCATGCTCATTACTGGAGGGCTTCTATGGTTGATTCCGAATATTGTTCTATCACTGTTATTCTTCGCTCTCACACTCCTCGTGCCAGGTGAGGAAATGTCAATCTATGATCCAGTGATGGCCAAGCAGTCGGTGGAAATCTATCAGCAAGGAAGCTATATGGAGATTTTGAAGCAACGACTAACGGATTGGTATGCTGTCAACAATCTCGACAATTCCTTTCTGATGCTCTTTTCGATCTTTCCATTTTTCTTAATAGGTGGAGGGATGGCCAAGCTGCGCTGGTTTGAGAGAGTGAAAGAATTAAGAAAGTCGATGTTAACGGCCTTTTCGCTTTTTTTCACCCTTGGGCTTCTGATAAAAATTAGCCCATACGTGATTGGTCATCATCTCGCATTTGAATATATCCAGGATTCCTTCGGGGGACCCATGCTCGCTTTCGCTTTTGCCTTTGGGGTAGCCCTGTGGGCTGAGAAGTCCCCAGATAACAAGCTATTAGGGGCCTTAGCGCCAGTTGGCAAAACATCTATAAGTAACTATCTGCTGCAATCGGTAGTTTCCGTTTTGTTATTTTATGCCTTTGGATTTGGGCTCTACAACAAGGTGTCTGTATTAACTGGAACGGTATTCGTATTCATCATTTATGGGTTACAAATCCTATTAAGCTCATATTGGCTAAAGCACCATCCTTATGGTCCTGTTGAGTGGGTTTGGAGGAGCGTTACATACAATCACAAACAGCCTTGGAAGAGAGAATAATAGGTAATTGACTTATCTACTGTTCTAAACAAGCTAATGTTTGGGGATTAGTACTAACATATGGTAAGATAGTCAAGAGATATGATGAGGAGGAAAAAAGGATGACTGCGTCAACACATCTACATATTACAACATGGGTGATCACGCTGATCCTGTTTTTTGTAGCAGTAGGGTTACAAAAAAGCGGGAATTTGAAGGCTCAAAAAATTGTACATATGATTTTGCGTTTATTTTATTTACTAACCTTTGCAACAGGAGGAATGCTTGTTCATTTAATGTTCTCTTCCTACCCAGTTCAGTATGTCTTGAAAGTGATATTTGGAATCCTAGTGATTGGTTTTATGGAAATGGTACTAGCTCGAATGAAAAAGGAAAAGAAATCCTCAATCATATGGATTCTATTTATTGTCTCTTTAGTCATCGTTCTTTATCTAGGATTTTATCTTCCATTAGGATTTAGAATTTAGTGTTTGGGAAGAGGGTTTCATAATAAGTTGAAAAATCGACAATATATGAAAAAAGCTGCCGAAAAAGGTAGCTTTTTCTTTTTTTTAATTTATCCCTGCTCGTAAATGTGTTATTTTAGAATTAACTATTAAAAGCCGATTTTATTCAAGAATTACGAATTAAACCTCTCAGGTGGTTACGATGATAAAGACAATTTCTTATGTATACGAAAATACAGATGACCTTCTTCATTTTATAGAAGAGAACGACCTATGTGAATATCCCAATATATTAATTCAAGTTTTTTCCGGAGTTTTGGATCGAAACGTTCTTCATTCTATTCAAAGCAGTATTAAGAATTCACTTCCATTGGCTCAAGTAATCGGGTGCTCTGCTTTTGGCGGGATCCATAATGGACAGATTACTAGTGATGAAATCGGGATCACTTTTACCATTTTTGAAAAAACTGAAATCAAATCAGGCCTGTTTCAACTTGAAGACTATGCTGATGGCCATGATTTGGGAAAAAATATTGTTTCGAGCTTATGTGACTTTGATACAAAAGCCCTAATTCTGTTTACAACGAATTATGGAATTGACGTTCAGGCGCTGCTTGATAGCATCTATGAAGAGAATCCGGAGATTGTCCTTGCAGGGGGAGTCGCCGGTGGAGATGACATCTTTAGGGATGGACTTGTATTCAATCAGGAGAAAATCTCTAATCAAGGAGTTATGGCTGTTGCCCTTACAAGCTCTCAATTAAGAGTGAGAGCATTTTCTAACTATAAGCATCAGGAGGTTGGGAAGACCTTTACGATTACAAAGGCTAAGGGAACGGCAATATACTCGATCGACCACAAGAAGCCTATTCAATTGCTAGAAGCATATCTTGGTCAAGACTTTATTAGCAATCTGCAACAGATGAGAGCAGAATTTCCATTTATTTATGAATCACAAGCAAAGCGTACATCCATTCGAATCAATAAACTCTTAGATAACGGGGCAATTGAGGTCAGTCACAACGTGGATGAGGGCGATAGCATTGTATTCGCCTATGCACAACTGCGAACCATTATAGATAATAGTTTAAGGGAAATGAAAAGGCTCTCCAAACTAAATATGGAGACCATCTTTGTCTATAATTGTGTGGTAAGAAAGAATTTGCTGCATGATTTTGCTGACAAAGAGGTCGAAATGCTAGAATCGGTTGCACCAACTAATGGCTTCTTTTTAAATGGGGAGATTTCATCTGGAGCAGGCAGACGGCCAGAAATTGTCGGTAATTCTTTATCTTATTTAGCCCTATCGGAAAATCAGCAGACACAGTCAAAAGGAAAACAAAATTTCCAATATAAGATTCCAGAGAAATTACAAACGATTATTGCGTTAACTCATTTGATGAAGGCTTCACAGGAAGATATTCATATTTTGAACAACAATATCCAAATTTCGGAACAATATTATCGTTCTTTGTTTGATAATAACACAGATATTGTTTATTCAACCGATCTCCAGGGGAATTTTACAAGCGTAAATCCCGCTTTTTTAAGAATGTTTGGGTATAAGAAAGAGGAGTTAATTGGGAAGTCCGCTTTAAAATATGTCAATCAAGATGACTTAGCGAGAGTTCGAATGCATTTTTTTCGGGCCATAAAAGGAAAAGAGCAGTATTATACCATTGAACTTTTATCAAAAACTGGAGAGAAGAATATATTTCAACTAAAAAATATTCCCATTACCGTGAATGGAGAATGTGTTGGAATTTATGGAATTGGTCGGAATATTACAGAACAAAAAATGATAGAAGATCGTATGATTCAGCTTGCCTATTTTGATCAAGATACGGGTCTACCCAATCGGATTAAATTTACGGAAATACTAGGGCAGCAACTGGCGAGGGCAAAGAAGAAAAAAAGAATACTTGCGGTCATGGTGATTGATATGGACCGCTTCAAAATTATCAACGATAGCTTAGGTCATGAGGCAGGAGACGAGATCCTGAGGGAAATAAGTGAGCGAATTCAACAGGCGCTTCCAACGGGCTCCTATTTAGGTCGGTTCAGTGGAGATAAATTCAATCTAGTTCTTTCCAAGAATGTGGATGTCGAAGAAGTTGTAAAGATTGCAAAATCAATTTTGCGCCAAGTGTCCACTCCAATTATTCATTCAGGACAGGAGTTTTATGTGACGGCTAGCATTGGCGTCAGCTTTTACCCAAATGATGGGAAGGACGAAATTTCGTTATTGAAAAATGCGGATATTGCGATGAATCGTTCAAAGTATCCAGGTGGAGATCGTATCACCCTGTATTCAAATGAGATGAATGAGGAAGCAATGAAGAGACTGGAGCTTGAAAGCTATTTGAGAAAGGCTTTGCAAAAGGAAGAATTCTTTATTTGCTACCAACCTCTCATTGATTTGAATACTGGCAAGGTGTTTGGAAGTGAAGCGTTAATACGCTGGAATCATCCAAGGCTGGGGCTTGTTTCACCTGGAGATTTTATTCCTTTAGCCGAGGAAACGGGATTGATTGAGGAAATCGGGAGCTGGGTGCTGCGAACGGCTTGTAAGCAAAACAAGAAATGGCAACAAATGGGCTTGAAGGATTTAAGTGTTTCCGTGAATGTCTCTGCCAATCAGTTTGGACAAGCCAAATTTGTGAAGGAAGTGAAAAGGGCTTTAAAGGAATCGGGAATGGCTCCTGAATTCCTGACGCTCGAATTAACGGAAAGCACCATGCTCCGAAATATTGACCATAGCATCGAGGTTATGAGAGCTCTACAAAAATTAGGAGTGCGAGTTTCTATCGATGATTTTGGTACCGGTTATTCTTCCTTAAGTTATCTTAAGGATTTACCAATTAACACGTTAAAAATTGACCGGACCTTTATCAATAATTTGCATCTTGACACGACGGATATTGCCATTGTAAAAGCAATTATCACCATGGGACATGGTCTATCCATGAAGGTCGTAGCGGAAGGGGTCGAGACAGAGGCGCAAATTGAGCTTTTGAAGGAGTTAAAATGTCACTATGCTCAGGGCTTCTACCTCCATCGTCCTCTTACAACGGATGATTTTGAGAAAGCCATGTTTACCGAAAAATATGCCTAACAACAAAAAGTCTGCCATGATTGGCAGGCTTTTTATGTGGGAATGATTAATGGACACTGGTATGCCGGAATGAGTCTTGCACTTTAACGGAGGACTCCACGGTGAAGCCTATCGTTTTATAGGAAAATCCATTATTGACCAACTGCATCTAGCTCTGATACGGTATTCTTATCAAATTATCGATAGGGTGAATGTTACTTGCTTCCATTTTATGTTCGGACTATCCTGTTTATTTCCATCTGGGTCCTTGTTTTTCTTTCACAGGTGACACAAAGTGGTGCTCTATTAATATTTTTCTGTGCCTTTTCTTTAGCCATTTATTTTTTTATTCCTATTTTTAAGAGGAAGCTAATTCCTATTGTTTTCTTGGAAGCAATCACTCTGCTTTATTGTTTCCTTTTCGAAGAGCATTTGACTGCCATGTTTCTTTTGCTCATTTTATTATATTGTTTCGATTCTACCTTTTATCTGAAACCATTCAGCTACCGAATCAAGCTTATTCCAATATCTTTTATTCTTCTCATGTATCTCTTTTTTGTTCAAAATTTGCCATACATAGATGCCTTTAATTATGCTATTCTCATCCTTCTGCTCTTGCTCGTTCTCTTGGTTTGCAATGCTTTATATTATCGTTCCTCTGAACAGAAGAATCTCTATGAAGAGCTATTGGATGAGTATCGTAAGATTAAAAGAAGTGTGTTAAGGAATGAGAAGGCTACAAGAATAGAGGAGCGAGCCCGTATCGCTAGAGAAATGCATGATTCAGTAGGACATAAATTAACAGCACTTAGTATGCAAATTGAAATGCTACTCATGAAGGAAGAAAATGAAATGCTTCGGTCTATGAAGAACACGGTCAATGAAAGCCTAGAAGAAACGAGAAAAGCAGTGCGATCCTTAACGATGGAGGATTTTGAAGGAATTTCCTCCGTCATTCAATTGATCAGGAAGCTCGAATCTGAAAGCCAGCTGCGCATTCATTTTACGACCAAGCAGGGGACGTTAAGCCTGGGACTATCCAATCAAACAAATATTGTTCTCTACCGTGTTCTCCAGGAATCCTTAACAAATGCGATGAAGTATGGAAGCTCACGTGAAGTTTATGTCACACTAGGGGTTTCTTCTATTGGACAGCTAACCTTTGAAATTAAGAATAAATTTGATAGCACAAGGCCTGTTCATGAAGGATTCGGTTTACGAAATATGAGAAAAAGAGTGGAGGAAATTGGAGGCAGTCTTTCAATCTACCAACTAGAAGGATTTTTTATATTGGAAGGGGTTATTCCCGTCGAGGAGGAAAAGAGTTGATTCATGTCTTAATTGTGGAGGATCAAGGTATTGTTAGACAAGGTCTAAAAATGATTGTCGAACAGAATTCAGAAATAAAAGTAGTGGGTGAGGCGGAAAATGGACTAGATGCTATTAAGTTCCTGGAATCACATATGGTCGATGTCGTGCTGATGGATATTCGCATGCCGATCATGAATGGAATTGAAGCGTCTCATAAAATGAAGGAACGGTGGCCCCAAATCAAAATTCTCATTCTTACTACCTTTAATGATGAGGAATACGCCCTTCAAGCATTAAGAGAAGGGGTAAATGGGTTTCTCTTAAAAACATCTGATGGGCCAAAGCTGATTAATGCGATTAAGAGCTGCCTTGACGGTGGAATGTCACTGCATGAACAAGTAGCGGCTAAGGTCATGCCGAGATTGCTGGAAAAATCAATGGAAGAAAAGGTAGAGCTAGATTTAACGCCAAGAGAGTTAGAGATTTTGAGAAGGGTTGGCCGTGGCCATACAAACAAGGAAATTGCGAGTGAGCTATATTTATCGATTGGTACGGTAAAAAATCATATCACACAAATCCTACATAAGCTTGATTTAAGGGATCGAACGCAATTGGCTATTTTTGCGGTGAAAAATGATTTAATTTAATACGAGAGAACGGTTATGTCTTTGGGCATAGCCTTTTTCAATATGGGTGGAAAAAATCCCCCTTCTGATAATTCCATGACGGAGGTCATGGGTGACATCGCTATTTTGTGACTACGGATAGGTCAAAAATATTGGCTTCACTCCTATAATGAGGGCAAGGAGGGAATAAGAATGTTAGAAGTGTTCGAGCTGACAAAGCGTTTTAAGAATAAAGAAGCGGTAAAGGGAATTAATTTTTACATGGAAAAAGGAGAGATAGTTGGTTTGCTTGGACCCAATGGTGCTGGAAAATCGACGACGATTTCCATGATTTCTTCGTTGGTTCTGCCAACAACTGGTGATGTTCGTTTAAGAAATGAAAGTGTCTTAAAGAAACCTGAAAAAATCAGAAAGGTACTCGGTGTCGTTCCACAGGATATTGCCTTGTATATGGACTTAACTGCGAGAGAAAATTTAGAGTTCTTTGGAAGGATACACAAAATTAAGAAAAACGATTTGAAAAAAAGGATTGAGGAAGTACTAGAGATTATTGGTCTTAAGGACAGGGAAAAGGATCTCGTCAAGACCTTCTCAGGTGGGATGAAGCGACGTTTGAATATTGGTGTTGCTTTATTGCATGAGCCGGAGCTAATCATCATGGATGAGCCTACGGTGGGCATTGACCCACAATCAAGAAACTATATTCTTGAAACGGTTAAAAGGCTTAATGAGGAAAAGCAAATTACCGTTTTGTACACGAGTCATTATATGGAGGAAGTAGAGTATCTTTGCGACCGTATTTACATTATGGATCATGGGGAAGTCATCGCTTCCGGTACAAAAGACGAAATAAAAAGTATTCTTTCCCAGGAGCAGACCCTTGTCATTCAAGTAGAGATTCTGAAGGGTGAGTTTCTGAAAGGGTTGGAAGCACTCCCGAATATTAAGAATATTTCGGTCAACGACCCAATTTTAAAAATCATCGTACCGAAGAAGGTAAATATTTTGAACGAAATATTTGTATTGGCTGGAGAAACGAATACAAATATTTCGTCTGTCCAAATTGAAACACCGACACTTGAGGATGTTTTCCTTCATTTGACGGGAAGACAGCTAAGGGATTAGGTGGTGGGAAAATGATTCTACACATGATAAAGAAAGAATTGTTATTGTACCTACGCCGCCCACGAGAGCTCGTCATCCTTTTGCTCATGCCATTTGTTCTCATTACCATTCTGGGTTTTGCGTTGGAATCAATAAACGGTCAAGAAACTCCGAACCTTGATATTAAGCTAGCATTCATTCAAAAGGATGATATCGAGGCTGCTGAAACAAATGTGATTGCCAGAATCGAAGGACTCCCAATGTCGGAGGAAGAAAAGCAAGCAGCCATTGCAGGAATAAAAAGTGCAAATCCAGTTCGTATTTTGAAGGAGGATGTACTTGATAGCCCTGAATTAAGGAAGATGATCGATGTTAATTATGTTGATAGCTTAAGTGAAAAAGAAATGGATCGATATAGTGGAATCGTAGAAATTCCAGCTCAATTTACCGAACAATATTTCCAGCATGTTTTTTTCGGAGGAAATGAGCCACCAGAAATGAAGCTGAAAATCAATGAAACCAATTCGATACAGGGCTCGATTACAAAGGATATCTTTACTAGCTTTCAAGAGGAGGTTACCTTTTGGACAACTGCTCAGTCTTTAGGTATCAATGCGGATCAGCTGCGTAATAAAATGACATCCAATATCGGTTTAACACAGCCTGTTTCTGAGAAAAAGACCATTAGCGCAGTAGGCTATTATGCAATCGGAATGAGCGTTATGTTCATGTTTTTTGTGGCGGGGAATGTTGCGACACTAGCCTTTGAAGAAAAAAGCAATCATATTTTTGACAGGATCTTATTAGCCAACATGCCGATCCCAGTCTTTTTCTCTGGAATATTTGTTTCTAGCTTTGTTGTTTCTTTTTGTCAGATTAATATTCTTTATGGATTATCAGCACTTATTCATGACGTGACTTGGCCAAACCTGATTCACTATTTGACTTTGTCGGTTATGCTCAGTGCAATGGTTGGGGCTTTTGCTATTCTTGTTTCGGCAATTAGCTACCGCCTCAATTCAAATGCAGCTGTACAGGTATTCTCCAGTGTTGTGATTCCGATGATTGCTTTTATCGGGGGGAGCTTTGTCCCGGTAGCCCAGCTCGGAGGTGTTTTTGAGGAAATTTCTAAATATACCCCAGCTGGAGCAGGAGTATCGGCATACTACAAGATTATGCAGGGCTATTCATTAGCAGATGTATCTACCCAATTAATCGTGATATTGGTTATTACCGTTATTCTAATTATGATTACATTCGTTATACAACCGAAGAGAGGTGAGAACTTTTGATAGGAATCCTATGGGGGAAAATTCGGTTATTGTTTAGAAAACCAGGTTCGTTTATTGTAACGACTATTATTTGTATGGTGTTTGCCTTTTTCTTGGGTAAGTCTACATATTCTGAGGTGAAGGTTCCGGTCTATAGTTCACTTCCAGATGCTGAGGTGGAGGAAATTGTGAACGAGCTCAACAAAAGCGAATCCTTCAAGTATGTGATAGAGACGGAAGAGACCGTGAAAAACAAGGTGGCTGATGGCACTGTTGAGGCTGGAATTGAGCTCAAAGCGGAATCCTATACCTTATATCAAGTAGGCAAAACAGGAAATTATCATCTCATTAACGAGCAATTGAATAGCTTTTATTCGGAAAAAATTAGAGATAATGCAGTTCGGGAACAGGTCGGGGACAGTAGTGACGTGATGGAGACCTTGAAGAAGGCGAAGGCTAATCCCCTTTTTGAATTATCAGTATCGTCCTTTTCCGATCAAAATAAGTGGGTGCATGATCCAAGTTTGCAATCCCTATTTGGATTCGCCTTATTCTTCTCAATTTATACGGTTGCTTTCAGTGTGGTTGAGATTCTAAGGGAAAAGCAGGAGGGCATTTGGGATCGATTGATTCTGTCACCTATCTCCAAATTTGGAATGTATGCGGGGAATTTGCTCTATTCCCTAATCTTGGGTTATGTCCAAATTGCGTTAATTTTCCTCGTATTTAAATATGGAGCGGGTGTTGATTTCCATGGTGGCTTTGGAAAGACCTTGATTCTCATTATCCCGTATCTGTTTACGATTATCGCGATGTCTATTTTTATTGCGGGGCTTGTCAAAACCATTGGTCAATTTAATGCCCTTATCCCATTAATCAGTGTGAGTTTTGCGATGCTTGGGGGAGCTTATTGGCCGATTGAGATTGTCACATCGGATATATTATTGACTATTTCAAAAGGTATTCCAATTACCTATGGGATGGAAATTTTAAAGGGAGTGACGGTTTCGGGCCTATCTTATAGCGATGTATTGTTGCCGATCTCGATTTTGCTTTTAATGGGAGTTGCCTTGATGGGGGTTGGTATACGCCTGATGGAGAGCAGACATGTATAGAACAAAGGGTTGAGAAAAGCGCCTCTTCTTAGGGCGCTTTCTTCATGTGGTTAATTTCTCAATAATCGTTCTTTTGCCGTTATTGATTGTAAATTCAAAACGATCCGTTTTCTTCTCATAGTACCAGAAGTGATGCTGAATATTGCAGATATCCTCCTGATTGTCAAAGATGAAGAAATTGACCCCTTCCTTTCTTTCTTCCGTGTTTAAAAAGGTGAGATGGTTATAGCAATAGATGCAGTCAAAAATGGAAAATTTCAAGGAATTTAGATGGGTGATGAACTGATAGAATGCATCATCCGAAATTTCCTCTAAAAGTCGCTCCAAAGAATAGATAAGGGTTTTGCGAATTCGAATGGTATCGTTATTTTTCAGATGAATGCGTTCGTGATCAGTACTCACCTGCCCATCTTCACATAAGACTCCCTTCCGCCACCGACCATGTCGGTACACCTCGAGCTCCTGGTGAAGATACTCTTCTAGCAAGGAGGCTTCTTCTGTTTCCGCCTCGAAAAAGACCCATTGCTCATTAATATATTCAACCGATCCCTCAAAAAAGGCTCTGTTTTGGTATTCAATTAGTTTTGCACGCTGCTGTCTTCTCATCATTACCCTCCATAACTGAACACAAGTTGTAGAAATACTTCTTCTATGGATTTTAACAATATCGATGCCTTCACAATTCTTTGTAGACATTTCTATATGAATTTAAACTCAAAAGGATAAATTAGGACAATTAACCATTTTTTATTGCCGAGCATAATGTAGCAATATGAATATTCGGGGATTCCCTGTTTTAAGGGGAATGTTGCTAATAAAAGAATATTCGCTTTGTCGTTATTCGGACACTATTGAGTCAAATGTGTGCGAGGTTATTGATGTATTTTCTTTTTTCTTTTGAAAATGTGAGCAAAGGGTGAATGGCGACAAGTTCGAGAGAGAAGTAGGCCGAGTTGTCGTCATAGCGGCTGAATGACGACAGTTTCGTGTAAGAGGAGGGTAAAGTTGTCGTCATAGGGGGTGAATGCCGACAGAATCGAGAGAGAAGTGGTCCAAGTTGTCGTCATAGCAGCTAAATGACGACAGTTTCATGAGAGAAAAAATCAAAACTGTCGCCATAGCAAGTGAATGCCCACAGATTCGTATCAGAAGAGAGAAATCTGTGCTCATAACAGTTAAACAAAGACAGCTTCATGTATAAGTACATAGAGCCTGTTGATTAATCTGTATAGTAGGCGGATCTACCATGTCCTTTAAGTTCAAAATTTTTCGCTAATATTCTTTGGATGGTTCTTATACCGATGATTCCGTTACACCAGTCATTAATCACCGTAGAAGTGATTTTTTTATCTGGAAAAAGCAATTTTAACTCACGGAACGACCTAAGAATCACAGCCTGATTGCTCTCTTTGTAATGACAATGGGGGCAGACGAATTTGCTTTGCTCTGCCGTACGCACTTCTATTAAACTTTGACATTTTATACAGACGCTTCCTTTAGCAAGTTCATTGTATTCATAAGAAGGAAGCAAACTGTTTGGATAGGAAGGATGGTGCGCTGAAATTAATATCTCCGCTAATTTTTTCTG
The DNA here is from genome assembly GCA_002480735.1 of Bacillaceae bacterium UBA7792. Lineage (GTDB taxonomy): Bacteria > Bacillota > Bacilli > Bacillales > Cytobacillaceae > Robertmurraya > Robertmurraya andreesenii. Next base: position 24,823 of record DLCS01000243.1, read on the forward strand.
TTTATGACCGTTATTTACAATGACGGATTGTAGTTTCTTGAAAAAAGTTTCGATTTGGGTTGGCAAAACAATACAAGGATCTAGAGGGGCGTTATACAGGGTGAAGTGAGGATGAATAAAGATTAAAAATGGTTTAATTTTCATAGTGAACCCATGTTCTTGGAGGAAACGTCTTAGTAAGGTTTCACAGCGCTGCAATTGATGGAGCGGATTCTTAATCTCAAGTCCAGTAGTGGTTTGCCAGACATCATCTTTTATCACATAATCCCCCTCATAATTCTTAACGTCAAACAGGTAAAGTTCATTCTGTGTAACTCCTATACTATCCAATTGAAAAAAAGAATTTCTATGTTCTAGCAAAAGGTCATTTATAAACGTCCATTCCTCTAAAAAAGTATTCGACCAATCATCGAATTTCTTTTCACCTATAAATCCTTTTTCTAGACTTAAGTAGTGCTGATAGGCTTTTTCCGAGAGGTCTGTTCGGGAGGATAAGATTCTGAAGATTAGGAGTTCAGGGGATTCAATACGAGGCTTAATAATCAATATACTCAACCTTTCTATTCGAAATTAAAGTGGGACTAACTCTAATAAACAAACTATGAACTAAGTATATCATGTTATACCCAAGTTAATAGTTTTCATCATAAAGATTGACGACTTCATGTCGAAAAGGATAATCTTATAGGCGAATACTATTGTTTGGGGGAACATGGATGAAAAAGGGTTTGTGCTTATTGAGCCTATTGCTTCTTTTTTTTAGCTCTTCGAATGTGGTGGGGGCAGAAGAAGAAAGAAGCTGGCAGGATGAAACGATTTACTACATTACGATTGACCGATTTAATAACAGCGATTTTACGAATGATTTTGAGGTCGATGCCAAGGATCCGAATAAATTTCATGGCGGTGATTTTCAAGGCATCATCGATCGCCTCGATTACATAAAAGAAATGGGATTTTCCGTGATTGCCCTCTCATCAATTTTTGAGGTTGATGGCTACAAAAATTCCAAAATTAAGGATTATTTCAAGACAGGAGCAAATTTCGGTTCGATGAAGAAGCTGCAGGAATTAGTCGATCTAGCCCATCAAAAAAAGATGAAGGTAATCCTTGATTTTCCGATTATGGAAGGGATGGATCAAAATACGCTTATCGATGTGGCGAAATGGTGGATCGAGGAAGCAAAAGTCGATGGATACATATTAGACTTAGGTCAGGGAGTTTCCCCAAAGCTTCTGCAGAATCTTTCAAGGGAAGCGAAGGAGGTCAAAGAGGACTTCATTATACTGGCGGATTTCCAGACAGGAGAGCAGGTAGAAGGAATTGACGGTTTTTTTGACTATTCTTTTAATGAAAATTTACGGGCGGCATTTTCTAAGTC
>DLCS01000243.1:26375-27661 GCA_002480735.1 Bacillaceae bacterium UBA7792
GTCTAAGTCCAACCAATCACTCCAGGCGGTGGCTACAAATGTAGCAAATATTAAGCCTGTACACTTTCTTGATAATCAGCATACACACCGTTTTACGAGAGATATCATCAATCTCAATGAACATCCAGGCCCACGTTGGAAGTTAGCCTTGACCTATCTATATACGACACCAGGAATCCCATTTGTCTTTTATGGCAGTGAGATCGCCTTAGATGGTGGGGAAGAGCCTGATAATCAGCGGCAGATGGATTTCAGAACGGATAAGGATTTAATTGACTATCTCACAAATATTGCCGCAGTACGTGAGAAGCTACCAGCGCTTAGAAGGGGGAGCTTCGAACTTCTTTATGAAAATCAAGGTATGGTCGTGTACAAGCGAGAATACAAAGGAGAAACGGCTGTTGTAGCGATCAATAACACAACGAAATCTCAAGCAGTTACCCTAACCTCAGAGCTTGAAGATGGCAAAGAACTACGTGGACTTTTAAATGGAGACCTGGTCAAGAGTGAGGATGGTGCATACAAACTGATCGTCGATCGTGATGAGGCAGAGATCTATGTTCTTGCCGAAAAATCAGGACTTAATATCCCACTGATTTCGACATCCGCTGCTGTGGTGATTCTATTTTTAGGCTTCTTGTTTTTAGTGAAGAAAAGATCGAGAAATGCGTAGAAAAAGAGACAGGTCTGAATTTCAGACCTGTCTTATGATGTTTTTGGAGCAATTTTGTAATACTTGGTCGATAAATTTCTTGCAGCGTGGAAAATCCTCTATTTGCGGGGAGAGTTCAATTTTTAACGTGCCAGCAAGGGATGTTGTTGGCATGAGTCTTTCGCTTAACTCATCAACGGCTCCACAAAACTTTGGATAGAAGCTGTCTCCTGTTCCAAAGATTCCCGTTACGAGCTTCTTCCGCTCTACCCGAACTAATTCCCGTAAGAGAGGTAGCATTTCTATGGGAATTTCTCCGTTACCCCACGTATATGTTCCGATTACCAAGTGATCCAGTTGAGAGAGCTGCTCCATTTGAAAATCCTCTACTCGAAAAACATCAGCTTGATGCCCTTCCAAGGCAAACTGTTGGGTTAAAAGCTGTGCTGCTTCTTCTGTGTTTCCACTAATGGAGCAATAAACGATCGCCGTCTTCATAGCTCATCAAACCCATTGGATTTGGATACCTTTGTATATGTTCGTGATTTCTGTTCAAAGAAGTCTGATTTTGTCTCATTCATCATTTCATCGCTGAATACGTGAATCCACGGCATTGGATTCTCACGCCCTTTAT
>DLCS01000243.1:27747-30855 GCA_002480735.1 Bacillaceae bacterium UBA7792
CAGATCAATCCCCTCGATATCCTTTAAGATATAGCGAGCCCATTCCTTTTCAAGCTGAACTGCTTTGTCGATAGATGAGTAGACATATTCGCTATTTTCATCCGTGTTGAGCTCAGGGTTTTCCGTTAGCAATATACGGATAAATTGGGCGATGAAATAGGCATGCTGCATCTCATCGCGTTGAATATAGCTAATCATTGTGCTTGTCTTCATCATTTTCTGCTGTCTGGCCAAATGATAGAAAAAGGCAAAGCCTGCATAAAAGTATATTCCCTCCAAATTGATAGAATGGACTCCAAGCTCGAACAAATGCTGTGGCGTTGGTGTTTGACGGAACTTCTCATACGCCTCGAGAATGATCTCATTTCTTTTTCTTACGATTGGATCATCCTTTGCTTGATTAAATCTTTCTATTTGCTCACTCAATGGGATAAGCGAGCTCAAAATATAGGAATAGGACTCATTATGAACAGCCTCCTGCTGAGAAATGACAGCAAAGATCGCTTTGAAGCTAGGGTCTGTAACATAATCCATCACGCTTGTCATTGTAGGGGTTTGGAGGCTATCGAGTGATGCAAGCTGTGTGTTCACCCTTAAGAAAATATCCTTTTCCACTTCGGTTAAGGAATCCCATTGTTTAATGTCATCCTGCATATTGATCTCCTGTGCCTTCCAGAAGTTTCCGAGCAGAGTATGATAAATTCGATACATTTGCGGGTAGGCGATATCATTCCAATTAAGAATTCCTGACGCCTGTCCGTTAATGATGCCTGTTGACTTATTGGGATATTCGGGGTTTAACAGTTTGATTTTTTTTAAGAGTGTATTCACTATTTTGTTCTCCTTCCTTAGCTCTGACAAGCCTCACATTCTTCAATTTCTGTTTGGGAAGTGCTGCGCACATAATAGGTCGATTTCAGCTTATTTCGCCAAGCCTCGAGATGAAGCTCTAACAGTTCCTTCGCTTTAATATCATGTTTGACATAGAGGTTAAAGCTGACCCCTTGGTCAATATGGCGCTGTCTAGCGGCATTCTGTTTAATGCTCCAGCTTTGGTTCAACTGGTGTCGCACCTTCTGATAAAAAAAGTACGTATGATGATTGAGATCAGGTGCTGTGACCTTAAATTTGAAATTCTTCTTTTCCTCTGCGTATTCGAGTGCATAAATAGGATCGATTCCATCGGTAGAGCCGCCTATTTTTGCGGTCGAAGAATTAGGAGCGACGGCTAACATCCAGCCATTGCGGACGCCAGCTTGGCGAATCTCTGCTTGAAGGCTTGTCCATTTTTCAGAGGTATAGCCTTTTCTTTGAAAATATTCTCCGGTATGCCATTCCGAGCCTTCGAACTTCGGGTATGCCCCTTTTTCTTTTGCTAACAGCATTGAAGCTCTAATCGTGTAATAAGCAATCTCTTCATAAAGCTCATCAGCGTACCGAACAGCCTCATCTGATTCCCAAAGAATATTTTTGAGGGCTAGGAGATGATGCCACCCGAAAGTGCCTAGACCAACAGCACGGTAATTCTCATTTGTTTTCCGAGCTTGTCCGACCGTGAGCTGATTGATATCGATGACGTTATCGAGCATTCTCATTTGAATCCTTATGAGGCGCTCAAGAACATTCGCACGTACAGCATTTGGAAGATGGATGGAAGAAAGATTGCAGACAACAAAATCTCCAGGCTTTCGCACGATGACGATATTTCCGTTCTCATCGATATACTCCTGTTGGATCGTGGTCGGCGACATATTCTGCATAATTTCCGTACATAGATTGCTAGAATAGATTGACGTTCTTCCGAGGCCCCTTACATGCTTATTCGGGTTTTGACGGTTCACCTCATCCCGATAGAACATATAGGGTGTTCCTGTTTCGAGTTGAGCGACCATGATGCGGATCATAATATCCATTGCCCGATATGTCTTTCTTGGGAGAAGCGGATTTCGAACGGCTTCTTCGTATTTTTCGGTGAAAAATTTCTTATCCTTCTCATCATAGAAGTCCTCTAATCCGAGCGGATTTCCCTGCTCATCCTTCCAGCCCATTATTTGCTTTACTTGATGAGGGCAGAAGGTATGCCATTCTCCAATACTTCTTCCAGTTTCGTCAACCTCCTCAATTTTTTTCATAAATAAATCGGGGATGCTGACACCGGTAAAAATATCATGGGCTTTTCTCCGTTCGTCTCCATTATTTGTCTTTAAATCAAGAAAGCCATTCATGATGTCCTTGTGGAATACATCCAAATAAACGGCTACTGCTCCTTGTCGCTGGCCTAGCTGATCCACACTCACCGCCGTATCATTAATCAGGCGTATCCACGGAACAATTCCTGAGGAATTCCCTTTGAAACTTTTAATATCAGAGCCTAGTGCTCTCACTTTTCCAAAATAAAGACCGATGCCACCGCCATCCTTGCTTAATCTAGCCGTATCCCAATTGGATAAATAGATTCCATACAGCTAGTCATCAACCGTATCAATGAAACAGGAGGAAAGCTGCCCATAGCTTTTTCCCGCATTGGCAAGGGTTGGAGTAGCGACGGTCATATAGTGATGGCTGAGCGCCCAGTACGCTTCTTTCACATAGGACAAACGGTTTTCCTTTGCTTCATTTTTCATTAAAGTCATGGCAATGATCATGAATCGTTCCTGTGGGAGCTCGTACACATGATGATTATAGTCATGTGCTAAATATCGGTCCGCAAGCAAGAACAAACCCATATAGGTAAAAAGCTGATCCTTATCAGGATCGATGATTTTCGCTAATTCATGAATTTCGTTCTTGCTGTAGGATTGCAGAAGTTCCTTTGTATAAATGCCTATGTCTGTTAGTTTTTGAATCAGATCGTAGAAATCACCGTATTTTTGAACTGGGTCAAACCCGCGAACTTGTCCAGCCTTTTCATAGAGTTCAAGAAGAAGCATATGAGCAGCTAAGTACGTCCAGTTAGGCTCATTCATTTCAATTCGATTTAAGGCATAATGGAGAATATCTTCTCTCTTTTTCGTCCCAATCTCGCTCACATCCAGCTTGTATTTTTGAGCGGTGAGCTTGACCATATCCATTAGATTTTCATTTTTTACTGCCAATTCTGTCCCCATC
>DLCS01000295.1 GCA_002480735.1 Bacillaceae bacterium UBA7792
AAATGCTTCGGCAAGTCCTTCAATCTGGTTAAAATTGGTCACATGTGTTTCAATTCCGTATTCACTATATTTCTTCAAGGAGTCTTCGTCATACCCGCAGAAAATTAAATTTTCTTTATTGACTAATTTCATTAAGTCTTCGGCTGCTTGTCTTCCCAAATTTCCATCGACACCTGTTAACAATAGCTTTCCCATAATCTATAACACTCCTAACATTGAAGTTTATACTTATATAGTATGTGAAGTATTGAGCATAGTCTAATACAAAAGGCTAATTGCCTATTGGGAAATCGAATCAAGGATATGTTGAAGAAAGGGCTGTAGAGCTGGATTATGATTGTCCTTAAGATATCCGATTTCAATCCTAAAGGTATGATGGGAGTCTTCTATTGGAATGAGACGAACGACATCCTCAGGATAGGGAAGTTGATAATTGTCTGGGAAAAAACCCATCAGGTTCTCAGACAAAATATAGAAAAGCTCCGTTTCAACATCATCTACCTCTCGTATAATATTCGGTTGGAATCCGTCTTCTAAAGCATGCTGGAGCATCAAATGATAAGAATCCCCGATTGCTGCTGGATTCAACATCACCAGTGGATAGTTATAGAGCTCATGTTTGCCAAGGGTTTGTTGCTGAAAAAGGGGGTGCTGGTTGCTGACAACAGCACAATACTTGCCTTCATACAAAGGATGAGTACGGATGTCCTCTTTCCCTTGAAAGGCAGAATCAAAGGCAATTGCCACATCATATGCTCCTTTTTGAAGAAATTCTGAGATATCTTTTAACAAGACCTTGTTAAGCTCGAGTTCGATCCTGGGATGTTTCTCTTTAAAAGCAGGAATATGGGGCAATAAGGACTGCATGTCAGTTATGGCAGAATATTCAATGTCTAATGTTTGCATATGATGCTGCTGGAAATTATTCATCATCGCTTTAATATGCTGATACTGCTTCCAAAGGATCTGTGCCTCACGATAAAAGAGCCAACCAGCCTGTGTTGGTTCAATTGGAATTTGCTTGCGATCTATTAATAACAGGTCGAATTCTTTCTCAAGGGTAGCAATCTGTTGACTAATCGTTGTCTGGGAAACAAAATTCTTCTTCGCTGTTTCGGTGAAATTTCTACATTCTACTAAATCAATGAAGTATTTAATTTTTTCAATATTCATGCTGTCCTCCAGATAAATATGTTTGGTACATGATATATATTAAGAATAGGTTCAGAAAATGTAGGAACGAGGATCCTGGCTCCTCGTTCCTACAAATTTTAACGCTATTGAAAATTGACTTGGCTTGCTTTCCTAGTACGAAACAATATCCAATCCAATAGCCCATGTTTCAGGGAGTGATAATGCCTTGCTTCTATTCCAGCCCCTCAATAATAACTTCCTTCGCTGGCATGAATTCTTCACCAGTCTCTAAATAGGTAACCTGTACTTTGTCACCTTCCTGCAAGTAAATTGCGAGTGGGCTATTTTCAGAGGAAACGACGTAGCTCTTCTTATTATCCAATAAGAAGGTGATAACTGTGAAATCACCACTCTTTTCTTTGTAGACTCGGATGATCGAACCACTCACTTGTTTTTCTTCTGCCTTTGAGTTTCCGTCGACAGTGCCTCCGCCTTTTTGCAAGGCTGTTTTGTACAGCTTTAAGGCTTCGTTTGGTGTCCCACCGTAGACAGAAATTTCTGGGTTCGCTGCTGATACGATAAAGTAATTTTGCAGGAAGCCATTTGAATCTAGAACAGCTGTAAGCCAGCTTGCTTCGCCATAGAAATTATAGAGAACGGGCATTTGACCCTTCCATTTCTTTTCGATAAATTTCTTTTCAATAATTTGTAGCGCGCCTTGGGAATCCATATAGGATTCTTCAAGATTTCCGGTGTAATAGGTCGCTTCGCCAGTTCTTGAATTTGTGAGAGAATAGCCAAGCATTGAATCGACACCCTCTTTTGGACTGGTGAAGTCAGTGAAATAATACATATCTCCGTTTTCATCAAAGATAGGACTTACATTGGCTTCTGTGCCTTCATCAGAAGGAAGCTTTACATCTTTCTTGCCAAATTTGCTATTCCAGAATCCGTGTACATAATTTCCGAAGTAGCTATTTTGCAGGCTAACTGCTTCGGGAGAAACGGCTCCATCAATAAATTCTGGAACCTCTGCTAAGGAAAAGTCCTTTGTTTCCCCTGATTTGGGGTCGACCATGACAATCCCTTTCACGTCGAAGCCATTTCGAGCAGAGATAAATTTCCCATAGGAGCGGATATAAAAAGGCTTGCCGTCATCATCGATTTCGAGCTGCACATCCCCATAGAAGATATACTTCGGGTATTGCATTCGGATATGGCGTTCTAGATTTTTATGAAAGAAAGAGGATGGAGTGTATTCCATTTCGGCTTTCATAAATTTCGGATTCGCGCTTGAATCAGTTGCACTAATCGTAAAATATCCTGGTGTCGTATCGCCATTTAGCCATTTGAAAAATCCAGAAAATTCTACAGGAGCGATATACACATAATCTCCGTTTACCTTTTGAATTTGCAAATTTCCAAGCTCATAATAGCTTGTATTGGGTACTTGTCCAAAGGCTTTTTTCATTTTATTACGTGCAAATTTGGGTGGGACACTTGCTGGCGTTTCGTTCTCATCAAATGTCTCAATTTCCGTCTTTTCCTTCATTTTCGCAATCGTATATTTCTCGTCTGCATTAAAGAGGGGAGCCAATAGAAATGCAGCACCAACAATCAAGCTTCCAAGGAATAGTACTCCTTTAATCCATCTTTCCCTTCCTGAAGCAAAGAACGCCCCTAACAGGGTAACAGGGATGGCAAGGGCCCATAAGGATGTGAAGTTTCTATCTAGATTTGTCAAATAATAGAAGGAAAAGACCCCAATTATTAATAGGATGATAACTGCTCCAAAAAGAAGACCTCCTGGCTTTCCCTTCTTGCTTTCTTTTTCTTTGGGTTTATTTCTTTTTGAAAAAGGTATTAGCACAAGCGCAGAGGCTAATCCCGTAATCAGTGAAAATAGAAATATATTGCTCATATCAATCTCTCCTTTGTAAAACTTACATATTCAAGTACGTATTTCTGGATGAAAAGTTTCATGGGATGACATAATGGAAAGGGAATTCCACCACAATAAGATCAGATAAAACGAAGGAGTTGTTGAAATTGGTACAATCTTTGAAAGGAAAAGTAGCATTTATAACTGGAGCAGGTAAGGGAATCGGAAAGGCCGTTGCGCTTGCTTTGGCCAGTGAAGGAGTGAACGTTGGTTTGCTTGCAAGAACAGAGTCCGACTTAAAGGAACTCATGAGTGAGGTAAAAAATTCAGGTGTGAGGGCTGCCTATGCAGCGGTTGACATATCTTCCCGAGAAGACGTCGAGCAAGCGATTAATAAACTAACGAATGAATTGGGTGCAGCAGATATTCTCATAAATAATGCAGGGATTGGGAAATTTGCTACTCTTCTAGAGATGGATCCGGAAGAATGGAAAAGAATTATTGATGTCAACCTAATGGGACTCTATTATGTGACAAGGGCGGTCCTGCCACAATTAATTGAAAAAAATCGAGGTGATATCATCAATATCTCCTCAACCAATGGGTTAAATGGGGCTGCCACATCCAGTGCTTATAGCGCCTCCAAATTTGGAGTCATTGGCCTAACGGAATCACTGGCACAAGAGGTTCGAAAGAATAATATTCGGGTGACCGCTTTAACTCCAAGCACCGTTGCAACAGAGCTTGCGGTTAAAACGAACCTAATTTCTGAGAACAATGAAGAAAAATATATGCAGCCTGAAGACATTGCAGAATTCATTGTCTCGCAATTAAAATTACATCCACGAATTTATGTAAAAACAGCAAATCTATTGGCAACCAATCCATTTTAATCAAGTTCTCTGAGGGATTCTGTTTTGTTCAAGGTTTGATGAGTCTTGTATTTCAAAATTGAAAAAATACTAGCTGAGATTACCCTTACCAATCAAGTATACTAAAAGAAATACAGGTAATAGGGTGAAGCTATGGCAAAATTATTCTCAATCGGTGAACTCCTAATTGATTTTATTCCTCAGCAAAAGGGAGTTCCATTAAAGGACGTGTTTTCCTTTGAGCGAGCCCCAGGTGGAGCTCCGGCAAATGCCGCGGCGGCTGTTGCTAAATTTGGACAGCCTTCAGAGATGATTACGAAGCTTGGAATGGATGCTTTTGGGGATTTTCTCATTGAACAATTGCAGATGGCGGGTGTGGAGACAGACAAAATTCTTCGTACAAAAGAGGCAAATACTGGACTAGCATTTGTTTCTCTGAAGGAAAATGGGGAGCGGGAATTCTCCTTTTATCGTAAGCCGTCTGCAGATTTGTTATTAAGTGAAAAGGAAATTCAATCTGACTGGTTTGCAAAGGGAGATATTCTTCATTTTTGCTCAGTTAATTTAGTCGAAAGTCCGATGAAACAAGCGCATAAGAAAAGCATTTCGATCATGAAAGAGAAAGGCGGTCTTATCAGCTTTGATCCGAATGTAAGATTACCGTTATGGGAGGAGCCATCGGACTGTAGAAAAGCCATTCTTGAATTCCTGCCACATGCCCATCTTGTCAAAGTATCAGATGAGGAGCTTGAATTTATTACTGGGAACAAAGAGGTCGAAAGTGCGATTAAATCATTATTCATTGGTGATGTTCAAGCAGTAGTATACACAAAAGGTGCTCTTGGTGCAGAACTACATATTAAAGGTGCAAGCTGGGAATCACCTGGCTACACCGTTGAGGTTCAGGATACAACAGGTGCCGGGGATGCTTTTATGGGTGGACTGTTATATAAGCTGCTTGAAGCAGGCGCTCATCCAATGAACCTATTACAGATTCTAAGCAATCAACATATGGAAATACTCCAATTTGCCAATGCCAGTGGAGCATTGACGGCTGCTGGTAAAGGAGCGATTTCCGCACTCCCGAGCAAAAAACAGGTTCTCGAACTTATCAATGTTCAGGAAAGATAGTGTAATCCTATGGTAATTGACAAGCCATTAACGAGCCGGAAAGCTATATTTAACAAGCAAAAAGAGCCCAATTTTGGGCTTTTTTTGATGATACAGCAAAAGTTTCTCCAGTATTCTGAATTTATACTTTTCTTTTGGGGTCAAGGGGAGTATTCTAATATTTAAGTAATCTTTGTTTTTTGAAAATAATGTTCTACAAGTAGGGGGAAATCGGAATGAAGGCCTATCAAATTGAAACCATCCTAAGCTCCAATCGCAAGCAAAAGCCGGTAACGGAACAGCTTGAGTTTGGGACTATTTTCACGGATCATATGTTTATTATGGATTACAGCGTAGAGAGGGGCTGGCACGATCCCCGTATTATTCCATACCAACCGATCAGCTTAGACCCTGCTGCAATGGTTTTTCACTATGGGCAAACTGTTTTTGAAGGGTTAAAGGCATATTTATCGAAGGATGGAGAGGTTTTTCTATTTAGACCTGATCGCAATTTTTCGAGGATGAATCAGTCCAATGCAAGATTATGTATCCCGCCAATAGACGAAGAATTAGCGGTAGAGGCATTGAAGCAACTGGTGAAAATCGATCAAGATTGGATACCGAAAGCTGAAGGGACGTCATTATACATTCGACCGTTCATTATTTCGACAGCCCCTCATTTAGGTGTGGCCCCTTCTGAGTCTTATCAATTTATCATCATCCTGTCACCGGTTGGCTCCTATTATAAGGAAGGGATTCATCCCGTCAAAATATCTGTTGAGCAAAACTATGTGAGAGCGGTAGCTGGTGGTACCGGCGAGGCGAAGACAGGCGGTAACTATGCCAACGGTCTTAAAGCACAGGAGGAAGCAGCCAAGCTTGGATATTCACAGGTGCTTTGGTTAGATGGAAGAGAAAACAAATATATTGAGGAAGTAGGAAGCATGAATGTTTTCTTCAAAATAAATGGAGAAATCGTAACCCCTGCTCTAAACGGAAGCATCCTACAAGGGATTACAAGGGACTCTATTATTCAATTACTCAAACACTGGAATATACCGGTGATTGAACGGAGAATATCCGTTGAAGAAATTTATCAATCCTATCGTGAAGGGCTGTTGGAGGAAGCATTTGGAACAGGAACAGCTGCTGTTATTTCTCCGATCGGTGAGTTCCTATGGAAGGGAGAAAAGCTTGTCGTCAATAGCGGAGAAGTAGGTCAATTAACGAGAGAGCTTTATGACACTTTAACAGGAATTCAGAATGGAACGAAAGAAGACCCGTTTGGCTGGAGAGTTCAGTTAAGATAGATGAAGAAAGAATAAGACTGTCGCCATTTTTTAGAAAAGGCTATATTAGTCTTTAGTGTTGATTTTCAGCCTTATACATGTACGTGAACGGGTTTTATTCGGTACGAAAACATTCGTGAACGTATATGTATAAGGCGATATTAAGATCAACAATCAGATATAACAGAGCCTTAGAAAAAGGGGACAGTCTATTTTTATCATTATCAAATGTAGTGACACTTCCGCTATTGCATATAATTTTTGAGCGTATACCTATTATTATTCCTTCACATTTGGATCGACGATATTTCCTCCATAATCAGGAACATGGCTAGCTCGATTCTCATGATATTGAGAGCCTGATCCCTGCTGATTTTTTTGTTGCTTATTTTTACCTGTTCTCTTCCTTGCCATAATGTTCACCTCATAATTTTAAATTTGATGAATATGGTATCAGGATTAATTTCCCCATTTTATCACGAACTATGCTGAACAATAGGTTACAACTGGAAAAGGCTAGCAGTGAAATCATCCTGCTAGCCGAGATCCAAAGAAGCAACTATTTCGTACACGAAAAAATCCGATAATCTAGAATCCCTTGATAATTTGCCATGATATCAAAATGTTGGACCATAACCGTAAAAAGCTCCGGCTCAATATAATCTGAGTATTGAAACTCAGGAGCTTGATTTGTTTGGGGAATAGGCACGTTAGGCCTCCTGGCATTTATTCTTTTGAAACCGGCCTGCGAAAATAAAGCGATCCATTCCTGTTCTAAAGGGACAGAATCAAAGCCATAAAAATCTTTGATTTCCTTTTTTGTTGATGCTGCTAGGGGATGATTAATGGTAAGTTCATTAGCAATAAACCGGCCCCCCTTTTTTAATAGCCGATATATTTCCCGAAGGGCTCTAGGGGCATCAACAAAGGCTAGGACGGATTCAGAAATAACCATATCAAATGTATCGTCCTCTAAAGGGCAGCTTTCGATAGAGCCATGGATTATTTCCACAGGTAGTTGATATTTTTTCATTCGTTTTTTTGCTTTCTTAATCATGATCGGGTTGATGTCCAACCCAATTACCTTCGCACCATATCGGGCGGCCAAATATGCGGCTGTTTGGCCAGTACCGCACCCCACGTCTAAAATGCGAGAGGTGCTGTTAATCTTTTCAGACAGAAACATTTCCTTTGTAAGATCTATTCCCCCAGGATGTGCTCCTCCAACACCAAATTTGGATATGAATTCCAAGTATTTTGAAGTTCCTATAAGAACCACCCACTTTATACTATCTTTAAACATATTATGTAGATGCGGAAGGGATGGTTCCTTTCGTCTTGCTTATTCAGATTTTCTAACAGTATGAATCTTCAAAACATATAGGCGAATCTTGTCGAATATTGTATGATAATCTATATAAATAAAAGTATGAAGGGTGGCACAATTGAATTCGCTTCAAAAACAGTTAGAAGAAAAAGTTGTTTTGAATGAAAATAGAATTGCCGAGATTAGAAGCCGCATTGATTCTCGATATGAGAAGGCGTCGGCTCAAGAAAAAGCGAGAATGCTAGCGAAAGCCGTCCATAGCTTAATAGACCGCTCGTTGCCGAACTTCTCAATGGAAACGAAGAAAAGCATTCGAATGGGGCTTATTAAGGAAAAGGTCGCAGCAAAATCTTGGACGATTTCTGCGGGCGATCTCGTTGAGTATAGTGTCAGGCTGGCTACACAGGAAGAAATTACGAATGAAATGTCTCCATGGGTAATTCAACATGTGAGAGCTACACCTGATTTAGTTACTAGATACATTGATCAGCTTGTCGGTTATTTTGATGACAAAGAGCCGGAACCGATAGAAAAGAATATTCCTAGTGTACAGACAACAAGCGAAATACATACCAAGCAAACTCGCTGGTTAATTCGGGTGGGCATAGTAGGAGCAGCAACAGCTTTTCTCATTTTGCTCGTTGTTCTTATCATGGAGTTTCCGTCTGACAAAAAAGTTGATTTTTCAAAGAAGGAAGCCATGGTGCTTGCTGAAGCTGAGACAATTGAGCGTGTACCAAATGATCTGCCTCCACATTTGCAATATAAGAATATAAATACTGATAAATTAAGAGATTGGTTGCATGGTAGGAATTCATTATTGGCGGAGGAACCATATTTTCCTACGATTGTGGAGGTTGCCGCAGAATATAATATCAACCCGCTTTTGTTATTTGCGATCACAGGGCAGGAGCAGGGATTTGTTCCCCAAAATCATATAAGGGCTCATGAAATTGCAAACAACCCGTTTAATGTATTCCATAGCTGGGAGGATTACAACACAAATATTGAGGAATCGACTCAAATCGCCGCTCGCACCGTTGTAAATTTGAGCAAGGAGCGACCCAATGATGTCGATCCCATTCAATGGATTAATCGCAAATATGCTGAGGACAAAAACTGGTGGAAAGGAGTTTCTTCTATCTATTCACAATTAGAGAAGGTAGTGGAGTGAGACAGAAGCACTTTGCCCCAGGTTTATTTCTCCTGTGGTACAACGAGTAGAGGACGCATCATATCATAATCCTCATGCTCAAGAATATGGCAATGCCAAACGTAGTGGCCTGTGTAGGGAGAGAATTTCATAATCACTCTTGTAATTTCAGCAGAAGGTGCTGAAACAATGTCCTTCCACCCACGTTCGTTCGGGG
>DLCS01000140.1 GCA_002480735.1 Bacillaceae bacterium UBA7792
TAAACGGATGTTATAGCCATTTTCTGTTTTCCTTACATATTCAACGCGCTGACCCTTTCGAATGGAATGCGGATCCAGCTTATCCTCAATCGCATCCACAAAAGATTGCAAACCACCCTTTGGGGTAAGAAACATTCCTTTTTTGCTTCCATTTGCAGCAGGGCTCTTCTTTGGAGCTGGCGTCCCTTTTTTCATCCCGATAACGAGACTGCGATACTTTTGCTCTACCTCATAGAATTGTGGGAACGTCGACATCAAACTCATTTGATCAATATCACCAGCATAGATCCCTGATAATAATGGCTCAATTAAATTTTCTACGACTTCATCTCCTAATCTTCTCCTAAAGAAATGACCTAATGACTGGTCCCGAGCGGCATTCGATCTTGGCAGTACAAAATCGGCTCCTGCTCTCATTTTTCCTGCGAGAGAAAAAAGTCCGGTTGTAATGAATGGACCAATTTGAGTGGGTATCCCCATAATTGAACCACCTGGCATTGGATGGAGCTTTCCTTTTGCAAGGACATATGATTTTCCTGCTGTATTACTCACTAACTGATCCCCAATACCTACTTCTTTGGCGAGCCTAGAAGCACTTTGTTTCCGAGCTATAAATGAATCTGGACCCCTTTCAATCACAAATCCATCACGAACCACTGTTTGGATTTTACCACCAAGACGATGGGTTGCTTCAATTAAGATGACTTCTATTGGAAGCTTCTTCTCCCGTGCTTCTTTCTGTAGATAGAAAGCAGTTGTGAGACCTGTAATACCTCCCCCAAGTATTACAACCCTTTTACTTGTTTCAGACACAGTAAATCGCCTTCTTTACATATCAGATTTAGATCAATTTTGAGATAGCTGAAGCCATGGCATCGATAAATAATGGATCTGTGTTTGGCATATCAGGTCGATAATAGTTTACTCCCAACTCATCTGTAATCACCTTACACTCATAATCATTATCGTATAAAACCTCTAAATGCTCTGCAACAAAGCCAACAGGTGTATAGACGAATGCCTTGTAATGCTTCTCATTATATAATTCTCTCGTTAGATCCTGAACATCAGGTCCAAGCCAGGGCTCTGGTGTATTACCAGCACTTTGCCAGCCTACATAGTAATGACTAATACCTGCACCCGCAGCAATTAAATCAGCAGTTTCTTGTAATTGCTGTGGATATGGGTCTCCAAGCTGTAGAATTTTCTCCGGTAGGCTATGGGCAGAAACGATTAAGGCAGCTTCTTTTTGTTCTTCCTCTGGCATTTGCGCCACCGTTTCTTTTATTTTCTCAACCCAATATTGAATAAACTTAGGCTCCTTATACCAGCTTTCAACTGATTTAATAACAGGGCCTCCCAGCTTTTCAGCTTCTTCTACTGCCCTTCCATTATAGGATTTGATGCTGAAGGTAGAGAAATGAGGTGCTAAAACGATACTAACTGCCTCTTCGATTCCATCGTCATGCATTTGTTTCACAGCATCCTCAATAAATGGCTCAATATGCTTTAAACCGATATACAACTTAAATTCGATCTCATCCTGAATACTGTTTAAATGCTCGACAAGAGCGTGGGCTTGTTTATTGGTAGTCTCAGCAAGTGGTGAGATGCCACCAATTGCTTGATAACGATTCTTTAAATCCTCCAGCATTTCCTCAGATGGCCTACGTCCATGACGAATATGGGTATAATATCGTTCAATATCCTCTTCTTTATAAGGTGTACCATATGCCATAACTAGTAGACCCATTTGTCTTTTTGTCATTTTTTTCATTCACCTCATTTAACGTCTCGTTGCATCTTTCTTAATTTGTTTTGCTTTATTCCAACGCTTTGCCGTATTAGCCGCGAAGCTTCGTTGCAGAATACTCATGTATAAAAGTAGTAAGTCTCTTAAGTGTTTCAGGGTTTACCTGTGGGAACACACCATGACCGAGGTTAAAAATATAGCCAGGACGCTCCATTCCTTGATCAAGAATGGCTTTCGCTCTTTCTTCAATCACTTCCCAAGGTGCAAGCAGGATCGCTGGATCAAGATTCCCTTGAACGGTCTTTGTGATCCCTTTCGCTCTCGCCTCGCTAATTGGCAGACGCCAATCAAGGCCAACAACATCGAGCGGTAAATCATTCCATTCAAGAGCTAGATGACTTGCTCCAACCCCAAACATAATAAGCGGAACATTTTCCTCACGTAATGCAGTAAAAATACGGTTCATCACTGGTTTTATGAAGGTACGATAGTCCTCAACATTTAAAGCACCGACCCAAGAATCAAATATTTGGATGGCTTTTGCTCCAGCTTTAATTTGAGACTTGACATATGTAATCGTCGTTTCTGCAAGCTTATCCATGAGCGCAAACCAAGCCTTCGGTTCTGCATACATAAAGGCTTTCGTTTTATTGTAATTTTTGGACGGTCCGCCTTCAATCATATAGCTTGCCAAAGTAAATGGTGCCCCAGCAAAGCCAATCAATGGGACTGATAGCTGTTCTTCTGTTAAAAGCTTAATCGTATCTAGTACATAGGGCACATCTTCCTCAGGATGAATTTCTCCTAGTTTTTCCACATCCGTAAGCGAACGAATCGGATT
The DNA here is from genome assembly GCA_002480735.1 of Bacillaceae bacterium UBA7792. Classification (GTDB taxonomy): domain Bacteria; phylum Bacillota; class Bacilli; order Bacillales; family Cytobacillaceae; genus Robertmurraya; species Robertmurraya andreesenii. The sequence goes on from DLCS01000140.1 coordinate 2,595, forward strand.
AGAGATTACAGGACCCACCCCTGCCTTGATTTCAACATCTACACCCAATGCAGGAAGTGGAGTCATAATATCCTTATAAAGGATAGCTGCATCGACATTATATTGTTCAACTGGAAGCCTTGTCACATAAGCACAAAGCTCAGGTTGATGAGTGATTTCAAACAGAGAATATTTCTCTTTGATTGCTCGATACTCTGGCTGTGATCTTCCAGCCTGTCGCATGTACCAAACAGGCACATGGGACGTCTGTTCTCCTCTTGCCGCTCTCAATAATGTATCATTTATTTCTCTGACCATTAAGTAACTTCCACCTTTCAGCCCAGTCATTCTCATTTTAGTCTAAAAAAATGAGAATGGACAATTTATACTCATTCTAATATAGCGTTTTCTCCTATTGTTGTATACATTACCGTAGGAAGTGTCGAAAATTAGTCGTATTTAGCCCATCTCAAACTGATTTCTATAGGATTCGTAATAAAAGCCCTTTTGTGCCATAAGCTCCTCATGGGTTCCCTTTTCGGTCAGCTCCCCATCACGAATAACGAGGATAAGATCAGCATGCTCGATGGTCTTTAAACGGTGGGCAATCACAAAGCTCGTTCTGCCCTCCATTAAATTTCTAAGGCCTGATTGAATTTCAATTTCCGTTTTTGTGTCAATGCTTGATGTCGCCTCATCGAGAATCAATAGTCTAGAATCAGCCAAAATCGCACGAGCAATGGCCAGAAGCTGCTTCTGACCTTGACTCAGATTATTACCGCCGGAAGTGATGATGGTATCGTATTGGTTTGGCAGATGCTTGATAAAGCGATGTGCTGATGCTGCTTTTGCAGCACGGATCACTTCCTCATCAGTGGCTTCCAGCTTCCCATAACGAATATTCTCCATGATGCTTCCTGAAAAAAGGAACGTATCCTGCAAGACAATTCCGATATTCCGACGCAAATCACTAATTCGATAATCCTTAATATTATGTCCATCAATTTTCACTTCACCAGAATCTACCTCATAAAATCGAGTCAACAAATTGAGCAATGTCGTCTTTCCTGAACCGGTTGGTCCAACGATTGCGATCGTTTGTCCAGCACGAGCTTGGAGACTGATATTCCGTAAAATAGGGATCCCTTCTTTGTATCCAAAGGAAACATTGGAGAATTCCACGTCCCCTATCAATACGTCTATCGATATCGCATCCCTTTTATCCTGTAAATCAGGAACTTCATCCATAATTTCAAAGGCTCTTTCAGCCCCAGCAATCGCCGACTGGAACGTATTTAATAGACTTGACATTTGATTGATGGGACGAAAGAACTGTCTAGAATAGGTAACAAATGCGGCAATCACTCCAACCGTAGCCAGACCATGAAGGGTCAGCAGGGCACCTGATGCAATAATCAGACCCATTCCAAGATTATTAATGAAATTATTGACTGGTCCAATAAAACCTGAAACGATTTCTGCATTAGCTGAAGAGGTTCTTAATCTCTCATTCACCTTAGAGAACCTGTCAAACACCCTTTCTTCTTGGCCAAATAGCTGGATAATTTCTAAGCCTGAAATAGACTCCTCAACCACTCCATTTAACTCTCCTAAATCCCTTTGTCTTTTAATAAAATTGCTGCTACTGTATTTAATAATTTTCTTTGTTGTATAAAACATAATAGGAATGACACAGATTGTTACTAGTGCCATCATCCAATTCAAATACAGCATCGCGATTAACACACCCACAACCGTTAACACGGAGGAGAAAATTTGAATCACGCTTTGACTTAAGGCATTGTTTAATTGATCGATGTCATTTGTGACCCGGCTCATAAGATCACCTGTTGTGCGCCGATCAAAGAATCTTAATGACAGGCTCTGCAGCTGATCGAATAATTCCTGACGAAGTTGCTTGATCGTAACAAGTGAGACACGGATCATGATATAGGATTGAATCCAGGTGAAAAAGGAGAGGGCCAGGTAAACTACTGCTAGAATCGCTCCCATCCGTACCGTTCCACTAATATCCTTTGGAATCACATATTCATCGATAATGATTCCGATTAAATAAGGACCCACTAGCCCAAGGATTGTCGTCAAGAGTACAAACAAAATAGCAAGAATGAGGGGCGCTTTTTCCTTTCTCATATAGTTCCATATGCGGATTAGCGTACCTTTGCTATCCTTTGCCTTGACTACGGGACCGCCAAATCTCCCCTTACTGCCAGGATGTTTCATAGCGACCTGACTCATGAACGCTCTCCTCCTTTCCACCTTGGGTCCGATAAATCTCTTGATAGACAGAATTAGTTGCTACTAATTCACGATGGGTCCCCATTCCAACGATTCTTCCATCCTCCATGACGATGATGCGATCTGCCTTCATCACGGACGAGATTTTCGAGGAAATGATGAAGGTTGTGGAATCCTTGTACTCCTCCTGCAAAGAATGAAGAATGGCTTTTTCAGATAATGCATCCACAGCAGAGGTTGAATCATCCAAGATTAAAATTGGTGGCTTTCGCACAAGTGCGCGTGCGATTGACAATCTTTGCTTCTGTCCCCCTGAAAGATTGCTCCCTCCTTGTGTTAAAACATGTTCAAACTCTCCATCAAGCTTTTCAATAAATTCCATTGCATTCGCTGCAGAGGAAGCAAATACAGCCTCCTCCTTACTGACATCATCTTTTCCATATTGTAAATTGTCCATAATAGTACCGGAGAAAACACTTGCCTTCTGAGGAATAAAACCAATCGCCACCCTTAGCTGACGAAGACCATACTCTTTAATGTTCCGTCCATCAATACATATTTCTCCTCTGTCCACATCATATAGACGAGGAATTAGTTTCATTAAAGTAGATTTACCGCTCCCAATGGTTCCGATAATCCCGATTTTCTCACCGCCATTTGCTTTAAATGAGATTTCCTTTAGGACATATTCACCATTCTTACTATAACTGAAGTCAACATTGCGAAATTCAATATTCCCTTTAATCTTTTCAGGCCGATATGCCTCTTGTGACTCTTGAATATCAGGAACCGTATCAAGTACTTGTTTAATGCGCTCAGCAGATGGGAATGCTCTTGAAATCACCATCAGAACATGACTGCTGCTGATTAATGCATTAAGTGTAATCGTCAAGTAGTTAATAAAGGCTAGGATCACCCCAACCTCTGAGGTTCCTTGCTCCACCTTGATGACGCCCATCCATAATGCAGCAACAATCCCGATATTCACAAGAAAAAGCATGACAGGCATAAGTCCCATCATCATTTGATTAGCCCGCCGATTGATATTCGTTAAATCGTGATTAATCGCAGCAAAGCCTGTTTTTTCATACTCCTGTCTGCCAAACGCCTTCACGACGCGAATTCCCGCTAAATTCTCCTGAAGCTTTGTATTGATTCGGTCAACTGTCTCCTGAACCTTTCGAAAAAGCCTGCCTGCATGTTTCATGAAATACCAATTGACGATCGCGAGCAGTGGAATCAATACAATGAGAATCGGAAAGAAATCTCTTGCAGAAACAAATACGATAATGACACTTCCAATAAATAAAAGTGGGCTTCTCACAAATACTTTCAAAGTCATTAGCAAGGCCATTTGAACAGAAGAGACATCATTTGTTGTGATCGTGATTAATTTCCCTGTTCTGATTTCATCCGTATTTCTAGCTGAGAATTGCTCAATCCTTGCAAACAGCTCCTGGCGAATATCTGTTGCAAAATTCACTGCTGCTTTCGTACTGTAAATCGAGCAGGCAAGTCCTCCAAAGAGACCGATAAGAGCTGCAGCAAGCAAAAGAATGCTCATCTTCACGACATAGGAATGATCCCCCGTGGCAATGCCATTATCAATGATATGCTGCATGAGCATTGGCTGCATGAGATCCATCGCAACCTCTAGACACATAAAGAGAGGCCCTATAATGGCAAACATCCAATAAGGTCTCAAATATTTTAATAGATTCCATAAAGCTTGCATGACTTGTCCTCATTTATTAGTGAAATTTAAAAAGCAACGGCTCTATTATAAGCTAATGAGTATTTGAATAACAATTATTAAATTAGAATAACTCTATTTTTGCATATGAAGAAGCTATTCTCTAATAATAAGGAAAACAGAAAAAAAGGTGAAGCGATTGAGAAAGGCTTGGGCTATTTTTCAAACAGACATGAAAAGAATTTGGGCCAATTGGTCAGCGGCAGTCATTATTATTGGATTGATGATCCTCCCCTCCCTCTATGCCTGGTTTAATATTGAAGCTTCCTGGGACCCTTATGGAAACACAAAAGGAGTAGCGATCGCGATTACAAATCTTGATCAGGGAGCAACGATCAATGGGGAGAAAATTAATATGGGAGATGAGATTGTTCAATCTCTGAAGGGCAATCATAAGCTTGGATGGAAATTCGTCACCAAGAAGGAATCCCTACATGGCGTAAAAAGAGGACAATATTATGCAAGCATCATCATTCCCGAGAATTTTTCAATGGATATTGCTAGTGTCCTTTCAGATGAACCAGTTAAGGCGACAATTGACTATTATGTAAATGAAAAAATCAATGCGATTGCTCCGAAGATTACCTCTACAGGGGCAACAGGCTTAATTGGGGAGATCAGTTACCAATTTATTAAGACGGCGAGTGAAACGATTTTTAGCGTCTTTAACGAGATTGGAATTGAATTGCAAAAGGATTTGCCCACGATCCGTCGTGCAAAGGAATTTATTTTTCGGCTCGAACAGGATCTCCCTAAAATAAGAGAGGTGATTGATACAGCCTCTTCCTATGCTGGGGATGCCGTTCAACTAATTGCTAGGCTTGAGAAGGATCTCCCTACGATAGAGAAGATCGCTTCAAAGGGAGCAGCACTGTCAAGCGATGTGAGTACATTTTTACAAAAAACTGGAGCTGTATTGGAAAAAGTTGAACCCAATATTAAGCAGGATCTAATTTTACTTAAACAGACATCCAATCAGGTCGATGCTGCTATCAGCGAATTGGAAAGTGAGAATCTCGATCCACAAATTCTTCAAGGTGCCTTAAAGGATTCCATCAACCGTCTTGATAGCGGGATGGCCTTAGCTGAGAGCATCCGCAAAACCTTTGAAAGCATTGATGCTATGAGCAACAATCATCTTCTTGCAGATGAATCCAGTCAGCTAAGTGCACTACAAAGCCAGTTTGAACAACAAAAAAGGCTTCTTCAAGACACCATAACCGCTCTGAACAATGGCTCCGAGCTTTCGGCTGCTTCCGTTCAAAATATTAGACAACATAAAAACCGAGCCGCACAAATTTTAGATGGGATGATCGGGAAATATAATAACGAAATTGCTCCTGCTATTCATTCAGAAATTGGAAAGATACAGGACGTACTAACCGATACATCAGCCGTTCTACAACAGGCAAAGAAGGATCTCCCAGCACTTAAACAAAAGCTTCCTACTATTTCAAAAGGCATCTCCAATGGGGCAAAAGAAATCAAAAGAATTCAGAAAGACTTTCCACTTCTTGAGGCAAAATTGAAGGATATCGCTAACAAAATTAGGGACTTTGAAAGGAAACAAAATCTTGAAGACATCATTGATTTATTAATTAACGACGTGAAACGGGAAAGTGACTTTGTTGCTGAGCCAGTACGTCTAAACGCTCACAAGCTATTTCCAATTCCAAACTACGGTTCAGCCATGTCTCCTTTTTTCACAACCTTATCATTATGGGTAGGCGCATTATTATTAGTTTCCCTGCTAACGATCCATGTTGATAATCGTGAAGGCGTTTACCGCAGCTATCATATTTATTTTGGAAGATTTTTGACCTTCTGGGTGATTGCCCTATTTCAGTCCCTAATCGTCACCATTGGCGATATGTATATCCTCAATACATATGTTGTTGACAAAGTCTGGTTTGTCATTTTTGGATTATTGATTAGCTCCCTTTTCATGTTGATTGTTTATACGATGGTATCTGTGTTCGGAAATGTGGGCAAGGCGATCAGCATTATCCTTCTTGTCCTGCAAATTTCTGGTTCTGGTGGAACATTCCCGATCCAAATGACGCCAGCTTTTTTTCAACTGATCAATCCGTTCTTGCCCTTCACCTACGCAATAAGCTTGATGAGAGAAGCAACAGGCGGAATGATTATGGGTATTGTCATTCGTGATCTCCTTATCCTTGCAGTGTATGCAGTCATTACCTTAGTTATTGGCATTTCATTAAAGAAACTTGTGAATCGGCTTGGGGCTCCATTAGTTAATAAGGCAAGGGAAAGTAAGATCATTCATTAAAAAATTGAAGAGGACTAGGGCTTATCCTCCCTAGTCCTCAAAGATTATTCTTTTTTACCTGCCAATGTCTCGTATGCAGCGTCGTCTGGAGCATCTCCATTTGGCCAGTCATGGATCTTATCAGGAAAATCTGGTCTGGCCATCGAATTGATGTAAGCTGCGATATTCAAAGCTTCTTCGTCTGTAAAAGAGCCTTTTTCATATCCACCCATTGGTGCAGCCGGCATGAAGGCTTGAATAAAACCAGCAGCCGTCCTCACTCTTGCCATACCTGCTCCAATATTATAGGAATTATCTCCCCATAGAGCAATCCCCGTAGAACCGCCGGAGCCATCCTCCCCGTGACAAGCAATACATGATTTTTTATAGAGCTCTTCTCCTTCTTTAATATTCAGATTAGTAATATCCCCTTCTACCTTTTTTAACTTTGCCCAATCTCTTCCATCAATATCATCTGGTACATTCTTGGATATGAAAGTATAATAGGCAACCATTGCTTTCATTTCCTCGCCGTCTTTTGGCAGTGGCTTTCCATTCATACTTCTTTTAAAGCATCCGTTGATTCGATCCTCTATCGATACTTCCTTCCCAGCTCTTGGGTTATATTGTGGGTATGTCTTGGAAATACCGATTAAATCAAGGGCCTCCCCTGTTCCACCATCTGCATGACAGCTAGCACAACTTAATGTATTTCCTACATAATCGTCCAATGCTGTTGCCGTTTCATTATGAAATTTTTGTCCCAGCTTAATTAATTCTCCTTCTTCCCCATCTGGGATCTCATCCATACTTGGTGCAGGGTATGGATGTAGCGGGTCTTTCTCCCCCACTTGATCCTTTTTGGTTTCTAACTCTTTTTGTGCAGTCACCGTACTTTTGTCCGTATCAATCACAAAGAACAGAATTGAAAATCCAGCTACCATGGTTAATACAATAGCGGCGATTGATGATACTAGTAATTTATTCATATCAAACCCACTCCGTTTTTCTAGAATTATTTAAATAGATAGTTCCTTCATGACATCTACATAAAAGGGGAGGAACTGTTCAAAAAATGGATTCTGCATTCTTGTTGATCCTAAGTGCTTCATCCCCACACTGACAGGAATAATGTACTTTTTTACAATTTCCCTCTCTAAACTTGTTAGTTGGTCAAACAGCTCTCGATCCTCAAGCTCTGCAGCCTTGATTTTCTCCTGCAAAACAGCTGCCAAAAATGTGGTCAAGCAACCGATATGATCCGGATAGAGATCCTGCTGCAAAGGAAAATAGAATCCAAGTCTTTCGTACATTCCTATGAGACAAAGAAGATTTCTCTTTCCCTCCTCTCCCCCATCCTTCTTAATTGTGTAGGAAGAGTAATAAGGGGAGACAAAATAGTCTCCTGGAATATTAAAATAGTTCTCATGCCATAGAGTTACATCTTCCCGTTCATAGTGGCTATGAAATTGAAAATGCTCCTTCATTTCTTCAGTCAACTGCGCAAAAATTTCCTCATAGCGATCCCAATCACCTAGCCAAACGCTTGCAAGGATATTCGTTAATGCTAACTGACCGTATAGCTGTTCATTGGTTTCTATCATTTAAATCACCTTTTTGCTAGATTTTTTTAATATCGACGAATACATCCTGTTGTGCCGGACCACCAATTAGAAGATCTGCAAGATACCCTTCAAAATAGCTGTCATCCTTATCTGCTAAAGCATTGACGGAAAAGCCCTGCCCTCTCCCCCGCGCATAGCCGGATTCTTCATGCATCGGTACATTAATTTCAAATGGCAAATGACCATATCGCTCTGCAGGCTTCATTACCTTTCCATCAATCTTTTCCTTCGTTGAACCATAGGCAAAATGTCCGAAGCTAAAATTCGCCCCCACAACACCTGGCTTAATTCCTGGAGTCACAAGAACCCTTGCTTTTTCCTTAGCACTCGTTGATTTGATATACACTTCATCCCCAGTCACAATTCCTTTTTCCTTTGCATCAACTGGATTCACCCATAAATAGTTTTCATCTCTTATCTCTCGAAGCCAAGCATTTCCTTCCGTTCGATGCGTACCCATGTTTCTCGATTTCCAATTTATAAATTGCAATGGCTTTGTTGGCTTGTACACTTCTCCATTGTATTTCCTAATTTCATCAGCAATTGGAACTCCCTCAAAGAACTTTCCGGTATAAGCACTTTTGAAACCTGCTGCCTTCTCATCATAGAAGTGAACCAGATTTGCCCACTGATATTTAATATGTGGACCAACATGCTCATCTCCTTGTGGCTCATATCTACCACCACGATTTAATACATAGACGACCTTTTTCCATTCCTCTGGCTTTACAGCATTTTGCAGTGTACTTATATCGAAAAATTTGCCCAATGCATTCTTCCTTGCTTTTTCAAAAATGGCTAGCTCCTCCGCATCAGCATCCTTCACCGGCTTCTTCCCATCAAAGGCAATATTGGCTACCATCTTCAAATAATAATCTTCTGGACAATGACAGGAAGAACCATCCGTAAAGGCTTGATCACCAACACCCGGAAGCCCCATTCCTTTGAGTAAATCAATATACACTTGCTCAGTCGGTCTCGCGTCCGGCACAATTCGTGTTACTGGCTGAATAATACTTGCAAACTTGTATTTGATAATCGGGAAAATAGATTCGGTATTCCAGCTCTCCAAATAAGATAGGTCTGGAAGAATAAAGTCTGCATATTTACTAGATTCACCGATCACAATATCCGAAGAAACAACGAGTTCTACCACCTTCGGATCCTTTAAAAATTTCTCCTGCATGTCAGAGCGTGGTCCAGACATGATTGGTGACGTACGGTTCATGATGATTGCTCGAATTTTATATGGATACCCTTCTGCCGAGCTAGGTAATACATCATTAATCAGTTTATTCCCTAACGGGTACCAAGGCCGTTTGGCAGGATAGCCATCTTTAGCAAAAAGGGTTGTCTTTTCATAAGGTGTTTTGTGCCGTGTAACAGGGATCCCCCATGCTTTGTTGGCATTAGGTACCCCCATGAGATCGTAACGACCCTCCGTATTTTTGAATTTTGCACCAAGCGCTGTATCTCCACCTGCCCAATCGTGGTTGCCAACCAAATGATTGAGAAGATTTATTGCTCGCCCGCTATAGTACCCATTTGTGTGCATGGCTGGACCCCGGTAAGCATGAATGCCAACCTTTTTTCCATGTGAAGTGAATTCCTTAGCAATTTGAACGATTTGCTCGATAGGAACTTCACACATCGTTGAATATTCCTCCAGCGTTTTCTCCATTACTTTTTCTTTAAAAATGGTAAAAGTCGATTTAACCTTAATTCCATTGATAACTGTATCCACCTCAAGGTCCCCATTGCTTGCTTTTGCATGGATCACCGGGTTGCCATTTTCAAGGACAACAAATTCTTCCTCTCCTAGACCTAAATCCTTTGCTCGAAGGAATGGTCTCTTCTTATCACCCACATTGACAAGATATGTGGCATCACTCCATGTTGGTTCATTATCAACATGAGCTGCTTCCTCATTTGGATTTCGCAAATACATCTCATCGTAGCGCCCATTTTCGATAATCCAACGGCATAGGGCCATGGCAAGTGCACCGTCCCCACCAGGCTTGACAGGGACCCACATATGGGCCTTTTCAGCAGTTTTGCTATAGCGAGGGTCAATCACAACCATCTTCATTCCACGATCAATTGCGTTAGTAATTTGCGGAGCAAATGTCGTCGGACCACGGTTGGCTGTTAATGGATTGGTCCCCCACACTAGGACATACTCAGCCTTTTCATAGTCTGGAATCATCCGTTTTTTCTGCTTTGTTGAATCAAAAGAGCGGACATTTCCCATAACACTCGTGATTCCACAATAACCTCCATGATCGTAGAAGCTAGCCGTTCCAATACTATTATTCGCCAGACGTTCGATGAAGTCTCTGCGATGACCAGCCATGATTGCGATTTGGTTAGCCTTCGGACCTAAGTCTGGATGGTCAGTATTAATCAACACATCCTTATATTTATTGTCGAAGGCCGATTTTTCCATTTCACCAGCCTTCACCTTTTCCCAATCAGCCATTACCGCTTCCTCTGGTGCATATGCCCAAATTTCTTTCAAACCAGGTGTTTTCAAATCCTTGCTACCTTCGAGAATCTCCTTGTAAGCCTCTTCCCACGTAACCGTCTTCCAGACTCCGCTTCCTCTTTCCCCTACGCGCTTGAGCGGATGCTGAATCCTGAAGGCATCATAGGAGGTTTGAATTCCAGCCTGCCCCTTCAAACAGGTTCGAGCCCCCCGGAAGCCCCTTCCACCTTTGGCGACATCGCCCGTTCCTTTAATCGCCTCTTTGAGAGGTGTCTCATAATTGATGTGTCCGTACGGTACCATCCCGAGCGGACTATATTGATTTCCTGAAATTTTGCGGACGATCGATGAATAAGCTCCACCAGCACTTCCAGCTACCATGACCGCCTTAATCGTACAGGTAGAATTACATTGCTGACAGGCAGTGAAGATGACATTCTCAGCCGAGTAATCCTGATACTCTGTCCCAACCCCATGCAGCTCATCTTCCCATACGCCATTTATCACCTGCTTAACTGGACCAATGAAGGCAGGCCCTACTACGGCAACCGCTCCAATCGTTCCTAACGCCTTCAAAAAACCTCTGCGATTCAACTTATCCTTACTCATGTTCTTTCACTCCATTTTCCTCGGTATCAAGCTCATCTATCGGCAATAGCTTCTCACCCAGCGTATACATGATTAAGCATAGAGCGAGAAGACCAAACGTCGTTAACCACTCTGAAAGGTTCATACTGTAATGACCATAGGGCATCCCTTCTAGCTTTGGCATGATTAATGTTGGAATGACCATATTAAAGCGAACACCGACGACCCCTATGAGAACAATGATCGATGAGGCAAGTACCCAATTAATCGATTCCTTTGTTTTCTTAATCACTAATAGAATTAAAGGAATGACTAAGGCAAATCCCATTTGCAATATCCAGAACGTCCAAGAATAGGAGCTTGTCATAATTAATTTGATTGTTCCCATTTCTTCATGCTCAAGGCCGTAAAAACCAACTAAAAACTCATACCAAACCATGATAATTTCAATTCCTAGAAATAAAGCGAGCATGCTTCCGAGCGAGCGAACCATCGAACGATCAATTTCTTCCTTTTTGACCTTGCACTTTATCACATAGATAGCGATCGATAATGCTGTACCTGAGACAAGAGCTGAAACGATGAAGATTAATGGAAACAGCGCTGAATTTAAATAGGGCTGTGCCTTGGCAACGGCAAAAATAGAACCTGTACCACCATGAACCCCTAAAATGGCAAGGGGGATACCGATAATTCCTAATACTTTCATCAGCTTTTTATCATGCTTATGATCCTCGTCAGTAAATTCCTTCTTCTTAAACACCAACAATTTGGCAATCTTGCCTTTAAAACTGTCAGTTTGAGATAGTGTGACAAGATCACTTCTCATCGCAAAATATAATTCTACTAATAGTAAGATGAGATAAACGATATAGAAGTGTATTTCCCATGCCATCGTACTGGTCACATTCCAGTAAATAACGGCATTCATAATATGGTCTGGACGCCCGATATCCAATGAGATAAATAGAATTCCTGTCATCATACAGATGATGGCGGATAACAAGGCAGCTCTACCAATCTTTTCAAATTTATCCATCCCAAACCCATATATAAGAGTAGATAGAAGGAAGGAACCTGCACTTAAACCAATAAAATAAATATAAAAGGCAACCCAGCCGCCCCAAGGCACTTGATTTGAAAGGTTGGTAGATGACATCCCTTCCATGAAGTAACCAGTGATGATGGAGTACACTCCGACCACAAGGACAGCAAGTAAAATTGCCCAATATAATTTTTCAAGGAGACTTCCTCTCCTTTGTGCAACCAAATCTCGGTTAACATTCGCATTTGTACTCATTTTCTCCACTCCTTATCTAAGCATGAGCATTTATCTTAGGTATACGACCCGGGGCTCAGTTCCTAGTTCTTCCTTCAATCTGAATGCGCGAGGACTTGCCGCTAATTTCGACACGACACTATTTGGATCATTCATGTCGCCAAAATATCTAGCGTCACCAATACAGGTTTCCACACATGCCGGCTCTTCTCCACGCTGGAGTCGGTGATAACAGAAATTACATTTTCTAACCGTTTCTTCCGGTACCGCTCCTTTCTTCCTCTTGCCCCGAGCCATCCCATACTCAGGACTGGTGACATCGTTGTATCCCATCATTTCTTCCTCATAGCTATTTCCAAAGTCATAGGAACGTGCACCATAAGGACAAGCGACCATACAATAGCGGCAGCCAATACAGCGATCATTGTCGATGACCACAATGCCATCCTTCATCTTATAAGTTGCCCTTGTAGGACAAACTTGCACACAAGGCGGTTTGTCACATTGCATACAAGGGCGAGGCAAATTGGTAACTGAGATATTAGGAAAGTCGCCTTTAATCGTTTCTAGCACGACATTATAGGACATTCCTGGTGGGGTTCGATTCTCTGCTTTACAGGAAACTGTACAAGTATCGCAACCGACACACTTCTTCAAATCGATGACCATTCCCCATCTCGGTCCTGATTCAGAAGAATTTGTTGGGTTGGGTGCTTCGGCACTGGCGTATTGATCTCCAAACTCCCTCAACAGTGAAGCCGAATAGACACGGTGAAAATCTTCAATTTTCAGCTTTCCACCAATGACCTTTCTCGCATCTCTCGCCATGTTCTTTCCTAATTCTGAATCGTATTGGCTTGTTTTTAACACTTCGTCCGGATTGGGGACAAACCCATCCGCCAAGCTTGAATAATCTTCAGGTTCCAGTTCATTTTTTCGAAACAAAACCATGTTGAATGCTCCTTTCTATTTGGACAGCTCCTCATTTGTTTCTTTGATTTCTTGCTTGAGATCCTCAATTCCATCGCTTGTAAGCTCACGCGCGGAATTTTTAAACTCTTTCAGTGTTTGACCAAATGCTCTTCCAATTTCAGGCAGTTTCTTCGGTCCAAAAATAATGAGTGCTAATACTAGAATTAGTATCAATCCAGGGATTCCGATATTTGATAACATCTCATTCACATCCTTCTATTTGTTTATCACTTCACAAATATGCAAGAAGCGTGCCAACTCATAAAAAGCATAAAAAAACACCTAACAAGAAAGTTAGGTGTAAATGCATTGACATTTTGTCATGTTTTGTCGAAGATTTTCATGACAAAATGTCACGGTTCCATTAATTTATACTGATCTATTTTTCGATAAAGATTTCTAACACTAATTCCTAAAAACTCTGCAGCTCTTGTCTTATTCCAATCCGCCTCACACAGTATTCGCTTGATGTGCGCTTTTTCAACTTCCTCTAACGTCCGTAAACTTTCTACGGATTGACTTACTTTTCCCCTATTCCCCAAAAGAAGATCCTCTTGTTCAATAATTTCTGACCTTGCTAACAAAACGCCGCGTTCGATAATATGATGCAACTCCCGAACATTGCCTGGAAAATGATAATTTTGCAGCTCTTGAAGTGCTTGTTTTGATAATTGCTTCCGACTATTTTTCATTTCTTTCAAGAAATAATCAATTAAAACTGGAATATCTGTTTTCCTCTCCCGCAGTGGGGGGATGACAAGCTTGACCACGTTCAAACGATAAAATAAATCTTCTCGGAAGTTTCCGGCTGCCACCTCGTTTTCCATATCAGCATTGGTTGCAGCCACCACTCTCACCTTTACCTTCCTTTCTCTTACATCACCAACTCTTCTAAATTCCCCCGATTCTAGAAATCTAAGAAGCTTCACCTGTAAGGAGGATGGCATTTCCCCTAACTCATCCAAAAACAATGTTCCCCCATCAGCAGCTTCTACTAGCCCTTTTTTCTCCTGATTGGCCCCTGTGAATGCGCCCTTTACATGGCCAAAAAGCTCGCTTTCTAGTAGCTGCTCCGGCAGGGCTCCTGAATTCACGGGCACAAATGGCTCATCTCTGCGGACGCTCCAATAATGCAAAGCCTTGGCAAACAGTTCTTTTCCTGTTCCACTTTCTCCTTCTATTAATACCGGAACCTCACTATCTGCAATTCTTTCAGCTAGCGCGATTACCTCTTGAATTTCTTTACTTTCCCCAATAATATGGAATTGATTTTGCTGCTTAATTATTTTTTTCATACTTTCATTTTTTTCTTTTAATTTCTTATTGTTTTCCGCCTTCTGAATCGTCAATTCAAGATCTGTTAATTGATATGGCTTGGTCAAATAATCAAAGGCACCATATTTCATGGCTTCAATCGCTGTTTCAATTGTACCATGACCAGTTAGGACAATAATTTCAACATCTGATTGAATCTTTTTGGTTTCTTTAAGAAGTGTAATTCCGTCCATTTTAGGTAATCGAATATCAAAGATGGCGACATCAAAGAAATCATTCTTCAAAATCATAAGGGCATCCTCGGCAGTTTCAGCAGAGTGAACCTCATAGCCTTTTCTTGCCAGCCTCTTGACAAGCAATTGAAGTAAGTCCTTTTCATCATCAACAATTAAGAGCTTTGCTGCACCCATTGTTTTTCCTCCTTAATCGGAATAAGAACAGTTACCTCCGTCCCTTTTCCTTCTTCACTCTCAATTTCTACATTTCCACCAAATTGCTGAATGATCCCATAGCATACAGAAAGGCCAAGACCTGTTCCTTTCCCAACAGGCTTGGTTGTATAGAAAGGATCGAATAATTTAGAAATATGCTCTCTTGGAATTCCAATCCCTGTATCTCCTACCGTTACCTTAACCTTGCTCCTATTTTGAACAGCAGAAATGGTTAGATACCCACCCTCTTCCATCGCATCGACCGCATTATTGATTAAGTTGACGAACACCTGCATCAGCTTTAAATGATCCCCAACAATAGTTGGCAACGAGGTATCCATCCTCAGCTGAACGGAAATATTTTTTCGTTTCAATGTGTGCTCCACTAAACGGATGCTATTTTCGATCGTGTCCTCAATATCAACTGATGTATTTTTCCATTGGGATTTTCGCGAGAAGTTTAGAAGATTGCTCGTAATGCTTTTGCAGCGCTTCGTATTTTCAATGATTTTTCTTAAGTAATCATAAATTTCATCATCATCTAAAGTCTCGTCTTTCATTTCAAACCGATCGGTTAAATCCTCCGCATATACATTAATCGTTGTAAGAGGATTATTCACCTCATGCGCAAAGCTTGAAGCCATTAGTCCAAGTGCGGATAATTTGTCTGTCTGGATAATTTTCTCTTCCATTTCCCTTTGTTCTGTAATGTCCTCAATGACTACTAGAAACTCTCCTTCACCTTCAATCGCATGACTAAGAGAAAAGACGCGATGCTGAAAGATCCTTTCATCCCCACTCTTCGTCATTAGTTTCATCTCTTTATTCCCGCTTCCCTCGCCAAGATTGAGATCCGTAATAGGACAATCATTACATGGAGAAGGGTGCCCACCAATCATTGTATAACAAGGAAGATTCAGGTCTTGATGCTCGATCCACTCCCGTAAGGTTGGATTCATCCATGTGACAGCATATTCTTTTGTGACGAGGGCAAGGCCAGCACCGATCCCCTCAACCACAACTTTTAGCCGTTCCTTTTCCATTTCTAGCTGAAGTGACTTCGTTTGTAACTCTTTCGTCATTTCATTAAAGGACTGGGCAAGCTTTCCCACTTCATCCTTTTGTTTCAATTCTATTGGTGAGATTTTGATCCCGTGCTTTAGTTTTTTCATTCCTTGGTCCAAAAGGAGAATCGGCTTGGTAAAATAGAGACCAGCGTAGATACTAATAATACTTATAAGAAGTGTTGAGACTGCCACAGCAATCAGCCCTGTTTGAAACATTTTATTAATCGGTAGGTATGCAGTCCCTTTTGGTTGTTCCATGACCAGTGTCCAATTCAATTCCTCTATGTTTGTTTTTACGCTTAGTAAATTCTTGCTTTCATATGCAGTTGATTTTTCCCATAGTCTGCTATAATCTTGATGGGCAATGACTCGGCCATATTGATCAAGCAGATATAAATAGGAAGATGAATCTTGCCTTAAGGAAGAGATTCGACCAATAATTTTCTGTAGCTGTATGCTGACTCCAATTCCGTACCTTTCTCCTTCATTGAGAAGGGGAATGGCGAGTTTGATCACCGGTTGTCCTAAATCATTAAATTCAACCGCCCCATAGACCTTATCCTCTGTTTGGAAATCATCCCACATTTCATCCGTAAACCAATTTTCATCCTTTTGTGGAAGATTGAGCTGATACCTGGAAACACGCTCAACCACACCTCCAGAGTTATTCGTAATGACAATTTCATCAATCGTTTCATTTTGTTGAAAAATCTCATAAAAGCCTTGTTTCCCATCGCCATATTGATATAATGCAGCGAACATTTGAATTTGCTGAAGAGTTTTGCCAAACTCCAGCTTTATTTCACTGGATAAATTTTTCGTTAACAGCTCTTGCTTCTCCATAATTCTATCTTCTAGATCCATTTTTACCTGTGTGTAATAAAAATAGCTAATCAATAAAAGGGGGATCGTCGACATGAGAACTCCAAAGACAAGCACTTTATTCCGAATAGATTGGGAATAAAACCAACTTAACAAAGATCTACTTTTCACTGGATCTCCCCCTTTTCATTGATAAACTCTGCCATGGGGATTAATTCCTTGCTAACGTGGATATTCAACTTGTCCGTCACTTCTTTGTTGATAAGAAAACGAACTGTATCTGGTAATTCGGTCGGAATTTGACTAGGAGAATTCCCCTGAAGAATAGAACTGACAAACCTAGAGGAATGGTAACCTTGATCAAAAAAACTAGACCCATAGCTTGCTAAGTAACCAGCCTCTACCTCATGCTCATAGATCCCCATAACGGGAATGGCATATTCCTTTGAAAAAGAGACAATTTCTTTTGTTAATGACTCAATGCGAAAGCTGGGAAGAATAAGCAGGGCATCATTCTTCTGAACCGTTCTTTCCATTAGGTCTTTATAGTCTTTATTTGATACATTAAAAGGAATGATTTTGATAGAAAGTGCCTCAGCAGCTTCAATTGTTTTCTGTAAGCTAAGTCTACTTACATCAACATCCTGGTCATAAATAACAAGTACCCTTTCAATAGAAGGAACTAGATCGTGTAGTAATTCAAGCCTTTTGCCAGATAAACTGGTGTGGTAATTATTAATTCCCGTAAAACTACCTCCAGGGGAACGATAATCATCAATAATACCGATTTCCCTCGGGGCAGCTACCCCGGCAAATACTACTGGAATGGTTCTGTTTTCCTTTTCTATTTGCTTCTTTAACTCAACTGTCTCAATTCCGCCTAAAGTAACAATTAAGTCTATATCTTCATTCAAGAGCTCCTTAATTTGTTTTCTTAATAATTCCGTATCATCCTTTGCAGATTTCACAATAAAATGAAAATCCTCTTTTTCATACCCTAAGTCCAACAACCCAGCCTGCAAGCCTTCATATTTCTCGCTTCGCTCTTTCCCAACCATTAAGATTCCGATCTTATAGGGGTTTTCCTTATCAAAACTAACGAAATTATAAATAACAATAGACAAAGTCAAAATTATCGAAATAAATAGATACCATTTCGTTTTCATTAAAGAAACACCCGCTTTTAATAGCCTTTTCTTTTACTATAACGTATATGATTAGAGTCTTTACCTCCTAAAAAGGAGAATCTTATGAACAAAAGAAATTATTTATTGGTCAATGACAACCATGTTTGAGAAAAG
>DLCS01000174.1 GCA_002480735.1 Bacillaceae bacterium UBA7792
ACTCATTGCTATCGATGAAGCCCATTGTATCTCCCAGTGGGGTCATGATTTCCGTCCGAGCTATCTACAAATTCAAAAAATGGTCGATAAGCTTTCGAGAACGCCAATCGTCATGGCTTTAACCGCCACTGCCACACCAAAGGTGCGCGAGGATATTTGCCGTTCCTTGCATATTCCCGAAGAGAATAAGGTGATCACAGGCTTTGAAAGGGAGAATCTATCCTTTCAGGTTATCAAGGGTCAGGATCGGGATACTTTTTTACGAAGCTTTGTGAAAAAGAATGAGCAGGAAGGCGGCATTGTCTACGCAGCAACCCGAAAGACGGTTGACCAGCTCTTTGAAAAGCTACAAAAAGAAGGCGTTTCCGTTGGCCGCTACCATGCAGGAATGAGCGATAACGATCGCAAGCATGAGCAGGAAAAATTCCTTCGAGATGAAACGACGGTAATGGTGGCCACATCAGCCTTCGGAATGGGGATCGATAAATCAAATATCCGCTATTGTATCCATTATCAGCTTCCTAAGAATATGGAGAGCTATTATCAAGAGGCAGGCCGTGCGGGCCGCGATGGGTTGCCAAGTGAATGCATTCTGCTATATTCTTCACAGGATGTGCAGGTGCAACGTTATCTAATTGACCAGTCTGCCGATCGTTCAAGGATTTCACAGGAACTGGACAAGCTGCAATCAATGGTGGATTACTGCCATACAGAAAGCTGTTTGCAAAGCTTTATCCTTGAATACTTTGGAGAAACTGACCATACTTCCTGCGGCCGTTGCGGGAATTGTACGGATGCTCGTTCCAGTGTGGATGTTACGAAAGAGGCACAAATGGTTTTATCCTGCATTATCCGCATGGGGCAGCGTTTTGGAAAAACCGCAGTCGCAAAGGTTTTGACCGGCTCCAAGGATCGAAAAATCATCGAATTTGGCTTTGATCAGCTGCCTACCTACGCCATTCTCAAAGAAAAGAGTGCAAAGGAGGTCAGTGAGTTCATCGAATTCCTCATTTCCCAGGATTTAATTGGGGTTGAGCAAGGAGCCTATCCGACGATTTTTGTTGCTCCTTCAGGAAAAGAGGTTCTGCTTGGAAAAAAGCTCGTCTTTCGAAAGGAAATCATTGAGGTCAAAGAGGTTTCGAATCGTGACCCGCTCTTTGAAGAGCTTCGAGCGGTACGAAAGACCATCGCAGAACAAGAGCAGGTACCACCTTTTGTGATTTTTTCTGATGCGACCTTAAAGGATATGTGTATCAAGCTTCCAATAACGAGCGAGGAATTTCTGAACGTGAATGGAGTAGGGGAGCTGAAGCTCGAGAAATACGGAGCTGTTTTTCTTAGTGTGATTGAGAACTTTTGCAAGGCCAACCCGGAACGATTAAGCGGCAAACCAGTAATGAAGACTTCAACTCAAAAATCAAAAAAACTCGAGAAAAATTCTCATCTGATCACGTTCGAGCTTTTTAAAGAAGGCTTGACGGTTCCTGAAATAGCCAAAAAAAGAGAGATGGCCATAAGCACCATTGAAAATCATATTATGCAATGTATGGCACAAGGGCTCGACATTGACATAGAAGAAATTATTCCGAGTTCATATATGCCCATGATCCAGAAAGCGGTCGAAGAGGTGGGCCGGGAAAAGCTCAAGCCGATTAAGGAGCAGCTCCCGAATGAAATTACGTATCTTATGATAAAAGCATACTTACGCTCAACGTCCTAGGATGTTGGGCATTTGTTTAATCCAAACAGGATCCCCCTATTAAAAGGGGGTTCCTACTTTACGCAGCAAAGGCATCGCTTCTCCCATTCTTCGGACAACGAGGTCGGCAGTTAAGCCCAAATCGTACGGATCGATAAATATGGTTGCACAGCCAAGCCCTTGAACAGGGTGGATTTCATTAATCCAGTTGTCACCGACACTCAAAATTTCATGATACTCCACGCCAAATTGCTCCTTAAAGGTTGCGAATCGTTCCTCGGTCCTATTGGGCTTTTGACCATTAAATATTTTCAGGTCAAACATTTGATCTAAACCAAGCTTGGACAAAATAGCCTCACTGTCTGGTTCAGGGCTGTTCGTTAAGAGAGCGAGCTTTACTCGTCCATGAATGTCCTCGAGAGTCTCCTTAAATCCATTAATCGGTTCCATCTCAAACTCAGGTCCCATCATGAATTCCCGTGTCTCGAGAAAGGCATCATAGCTGCTCCTGCTATCAAGTCCGTAGTGAGCAGCAACCGAAATGGATGTCCACCAAGGATCGCCAACACTTAACATGGTCGTGAAATTCAGTTCAATCGGTACAGGATAGAGCTCGTGAATTTCCTCCTCGGATAATCTGTTTCCGTTCCAATCATAGGCTTCTTTCACTCGGTTATCGAACTGGACGAGTATTAAATCCTTTACAACATCAAATACTCGTCCGATTTTCAATGGGTGCTTGCCATGCTTGATTGCGATGTAATCCTGGTCGAAAAGTGGTTGCTTCTCCTTAGGGAGCCGCTCCCTCAACCGTGCTGCCTGATAATCAAAATGGTGCATATCTTCATATAATGTTCCGTCCAAATCAAATACAATCACTTTAATGTTTGAGAAATCCATCTCTCCTCACCTCTTTCCTAGTCTACCGAATTTCACCCTCGAGCTACAAATTTTAGGATTAGAAATTGTATTAACCCTCCAATGATATTATGATAGTACATATTTGAGTAAATTTGAGGGGAGAAAAAATGACTATTCAGCAGAAAAATACATATGACATCATGGAAGTTTGCGTGCTTGCTGGAAAGATCATGCTCCAAAGTGGGGCAGAAACCTATCGGGTGGAGGATACGATGATGCGAATCGCCTCTGCATATGGTGCGAAGGAATCGCATAGCTATGTGACTCCGACAGGAATTATTTTTTCAATCGAAAGTGATCAGCCAACAAAAACAAAGCTTTTCCGTATTACAGAGCGAACGACAGACTTGCAGAAGGTCACATATGTCAATAGTATTTCTAGAAGAATCACTAAAGGCGAACTCACACTTGATGACGCCTATTACGCCTTAAAAAAAATTGAGGAATCGAAGGCGGGTTATCCAACCGTGATCCAGGTACTTGCCGCAGCAGCTGCCAGCGGCTGCTTCCTAATCATGTTCAAGGGAACATGGTTTGATTTCCCGGCAGCTCTTGTCGCAGGGGGGACAGGATTGTTGAGCTTTATTTATGCTCAACGTCTCGTTCCGATTAAATTTTTCTCAGAGTTTGTCGCTTCCTTAATCATCGCAATGATCGCCGTCCTAGCAGTCGAGTTTGGCTGGGGGGTTCAGGTAGATAAAATAATCATCGGTTCCGTGATGCCGTTAGTTCCGGGTCTTGTACTAACTAATGCTATTAGAGACTTGATGGCAGGGCATTTAGTTTCCGGTCTTTCCAAGGGGGCAGAAGCGTTGTTAACGGCTTTTGCCATTGGTTCTGGGGTCGCCATTGTCTTAACTTTTATGTAGGGGAGAAATTCCATAATGATTGAACAACTGATTACAAGCTTTATTGCAACGGCAGCATTCGTCATTATTTTTAACGCGCAAAAAAGCTCTTTAATAAAATGTGGGATTGTCGGGATGTCCGGCTGGTTTATCTATGTGATGATGACGACATTTGGCTATGATGTGGTCCCAGCATCCCTTATTGCTTCGTTTGTGGTCGGCATCATTTGTCATATTTTTGCAAGAGTATACAAAACACCGATTATTATCTTTAATGTTGCTGGCATCATCCCACTTGTCCCTGGAGGCTTGGCCTATGATGCAATGAGGAACTTTGTCGAAAATGACTATAGCTTCGCGCTCAGCCTAGCGGCAAAAGCAGGCTTAATTTCAGGAGCGATTGCACTTGGTCTCGTCTTCTCAGAGGTCATTAACCAACTAGTGCGAAAGGCAAAGCAGCCGCCGAAAATCTATTCCAAATCAAGACTATAAGGACTTACTCTTTCAAAGGGTGGGTCCTTCTTTATGTTGGCTGCCTGCGAGCGGTAAAACGAAGGAATTGCCATCCGATTATTTACGGTCTCCCAATTTTCGTAATTATTGTGACATTTTTACTAGATAGGAGGATTGTTGAAATAACAAGGATTATAATATGGTTAAGTATTTATTCTATCAAATGGGTGATAGCAATGATAAAGCACGTATATGCTGTGGTTCTATTATTATTTATTTTTGTCACAGGCTGCGAAAAGGATGAACCAGTTAAAAAGGTGGAGAAGGAGTCACAAAATCTCACGACGTTAAAGGTCATTGCTGATTCTGAAGAAGCGCTGGCTGCCTTCAGAATGGAGGAGGACAATATTCAGAAAAAGTTTGGCATTCAACTAGAATACTATTTTCCGAACCGGATGAATGATAATGTCGAGGATTTCCTTTTTGCGAGCAAGGAGACATACGATCTGTATATTCTTTTTCCAGGAAAAATCCCTCAATATGTAGAAAGGGATATGCTTCTCCCGTTAGATCCATATATTCAAAGTGATCCATCCTATGAAGAGATTATTCCGATTTATCGAAACATGTATATGCATTACAATGACCATGATTACGGCGTTGTCTATGATGGAGATGCCCATTTCTTATTCTATCGAACAGATATATTTGAAAAATACAGCAAGGAATATGAAGAGCAATTCGGAACTCCTTTACTTCCACCTAAAACGTGGGAAGAGTACGACAAAATTGCAAAATTCCTGACGAGGGATGAGGATGGAGATGGAAAGATAGATATTTATGGAACAGCCACATTTACCGGAGATGCTAAAAGGTATATTTGGTTTGCGGAAAGATATCTGTCCATGGGTGGCAAGTATTTTGATGAAAATATGAATCCTCAGATTCAATCCAAGCTAGGCGTGGAATCCCTTCAAAGCTGGATTGATCTGCGGAATAGCGGAGCTACCCCACCTAATGCCATGTATGATTGGATTGATTTAAATAATGTGTTCCTGCAGGGGAAAGTAGCTATGGTCGTTCAGTGGGGTGATACATCACGGTTTTCCTTTGATGAAGGAAAATGGGATTCCCAGATTGCTAACAAGGTAGATTGGACGGTCGTACCTGGGGACGATCCGAATGCGCCTAGAGGGGGTGTTTGGATCGGAAGAGTATTAGGTATTTCAAGCGAGACGGCAAAACAGGAAGAGGCTTGGAAGGTCATTCAATATTTGACCTCAAAGGACGTTAGCTCGAAATTGGTCACCTCCTTACAAACCATCAATGATCCCTATCGAGAAAGCCACCTGTCCTTAAAAGGGAAGGGGGCATTTCCAAACGAAGAGGTTCAGGAAAAATTTCTATCGGTTCTAGAAGAGAGTCTAGCTCATACGAATGCAGATTTAATGCTTCCAGGCGGTTGGGAGTATATGCAAGCCTTGGATGAAAAGATTGGCCTCGCTCTGATTGGTCAATTGACCGCCCAAGAAGCACTCGATCAAACAGCAATAGAATGGAATCGAATCACGGAAAGCTATGGACGGGAACAACAAAAAATCTATTATCAAAAATGGCTAGCCAAGCTTGAGGAGGTTAGCAACCGATGAAATGGTTTAATAGCATCGCCTTTCGCTTCTGGCTAACGATGAATATCCTAATTTTGACCGCAGTATTGTGTATAAGCTCCTTTTATTTATGGAAGGAGAGCAGTCAATTAGAGGAGTCTTTAAAGAATGAAGCCATTTCTATGGCGAATACACTTGGTTCAGCTATCGGGCTGTCTATGTTAAAGGAGAATTACGCAGAAATAAGTCCCCTTGCCTACTCTCTGATCGATCAACCCGATGTAAAATATGTGAAGATTCGTAATGTGGAAGGACGTGTCATCAATCAAAAGGGAGAAACTCTCGATGATCCGAAGAAAGTAATGGTCACAACGGTACCAATCTTCTATTTCCAGAAAGAAGTAGGGGAGATTGAAATCGCTGTTAACACGATTAAGGTGGAAGAACAAAAGGAGCATGTTCTTCGTACAACGGTGATCACCTCTATCATTATTTCTGTTATCTCTCTATTACTCTCTTTTTGGATAAGCGGGAAGTTGACCCTGCCTTTAAAAAAAGTCGTAGAGGCCACAAAACAGGTAACGAAAGGGAACCGAAATGTTACAGTACCTGAAGAGCAATTAACGGAGATTAATGAGCTTGTCACTTCTTTTAATCATATGTCAAGAACCATTGAGAATTTTGAGGATCAGCTTGTCAACGAAATAAATATTGCGACTAAAAGTCTATCAGATAAAGTTAGCATTTTAGAAGCTTTGAGTAATATCGCTCGGTCGGTAATGGAAAACAACCCGAGCAAAAAAGAAGTCATTCGCGTCTCCTTGAAGGAAATTCTACAATACATCCCAGCAGATAAAATATCCATTGCCCTTTGGGAAGAAGATAATGAAGAGGAAATTCTAATCGTCTCCTTGGTCAATCAGCAATTTTTAAAGGAGGAAATCATTCCTCTTGCTGATACCCCGATCCATTTGATGATAGAAAATAGGCAGCTTATGATAAGAAACCACACGACCGAGGAGGGGATTTACCCGCAAGAACAGGTTCTTTTGAAGGAAGGAATTGCCACAACGATGATGGCTCCTCTCATTACCAAGGATAAAGTACTTGGGTCCTTGAATTTGGGAAGTGTGAGCCCGAATTTTTTTGACCGGATACATGAGGAAGAAATCATGATGTTTGCCCATCAAATTGCCATGGCACTGGACCGAGCATCCCTCTACATGTCACTGCGAAGAGCAGCCTATTATGACCATTTAACAGGGTTAGCAAATAGCCGGTTGCTCAGAGAACGGATTGATGAGGTAATACGCCATAGTGAGGAAGATCCTAACAAGAAATTTGCCATTCTTTTTCTCGATCTAGACCGATTCAAAAATATTAATGATACGTTGGGGCACGAGGTCGGAGATATGGTGCTAAAGGCTACTAGTCAGCTCCTTATTGGAAACTTGAGCTATAAATATCTGATTTCAAGATTGGGTGGGGATGAATTTATCATCCTTATTCCAGATATTAGCTATGAAGGGGAAGCAATAGACTGTGCCAAAACGATTCTGTCTCTATTTAATCGACCTCTTCGTGTTAAGGATTACGAGCTACATATCACAGGAAGTATCGGAATCTCGATGTACCCAGCAGATGGCAAGGATGCTGATACGCTTATAAAACGGGCTGATACAGCGATGTATCGGGTTAAGGATCAAGGGAAGAATAATTTTGCAGTCTATGCACCTTTGACCTCTGATCCCTCGTATGAAAAATTGGCTCTGGAGAACGACTTAAGGAAGGCGCTTCAGAAAGGAGAATTTATTGTCCATTATCAGCCAAAGGTTAATATCGTCGAAGGGACCCTATCAGGATTTGAAGCATTAGTGAGATGGAAAAATTCAAAGAGAGGAATGGTTTCCCCAGGAACCTTTATTCCCGTTGCAGAGGAAACAGGTTTAATTTTGCCTATTGGCGCATTTGTCATGAAAGAGGCAGCTAGGCAGATGGTTGCTTGGCGTCAAGCAGGGCTACCAGAGGTTCCGATTGCCGTGAATCTATCGACAAGACAATTCCTGCAGTCCAATTTGGTTCAGTCTGTGGAGTCGATCTTGAAGGAAACTGGACTACCCCCACATTTGTTGGAGCTAGAAATTACAGAAAGCATGACGATTGATCTGGAGAGAAGTATTGAAATACTAGCTAAACTAAAAAAACTCGGTGTAAAAATTAGCATTGATGATTTTGGGACAGGCTATAGCTCACTGCATTATCTTCAACAGCTGCCAATCGACCGGCTGAAAATTGATCAATCATTTGTTCAAAATATAACGGTGAATGAGAATCATGCCATTCTCGTTGCCACGATTATTAATATGGCAAAGAATCTTCAATTATCTGTTACAGCTGAAGGGGTAGAAACGGAAAAACAGGCAACCTACCTTCAAAAGCAAAAATGCGAGGAGGTTCAAGGCTACTTTTTCAGCAGGCCTTTAAGTGCAGAAGAAATCGAAGAGCAATATAGAGAACTCATTGAAGACGTGAAGAATTGGAAAATTGGATGAAAAAAAGACTTATTTCTGTATGGAAATGAGTCTTTTTTGCGTATAGAACTATTTTTTACATAATCATGCAAAAACTGTGGAAAATATGGAATGAAAAGGTAGGATGATAGATCATGGTGACCATAACATTTCTTGTTACATTGGTAGGGACATTATTTCTAATTGCAGGGATAGATGTATTTATGTACAAACAGTCATTTTTCATCAGTATTTACAAGCTATTTGCTGAGGATCAGGGGACAAATGAAATTTATGTGGACTCTGCATTAGTAGTTGGGTTCATCTTGGCGTTGATTGTGGACTTCCGCATCCACAAAAATAAAAGGTCTAAAGAGTCATGAGCAAAAGCCTCGTTGAAAAAATATCCCTCTGGCAGCTGGCTGTTTTGATTTTTATTTTTGAAATCGGTAGTGTTGCCGTTGTCGGTGTTGGAAATGAGTCAAAACAGGATGCATGGTTAGCTGTTGCGATTGCTACAGGAATTGGCATATGTCTTATTAGCTTTTATATGTTTTTACTCAAAAAACTGCCGGGGAAAAATATCTTTGAAATTTTTACATTTTGCTTTGGGAAATGGTTCGGTAAGGTCATTAGCTTTTTGTATGTTCTTTACTTTGTCTATATTGCCTCAAGGGTACTAAGAGACTTTGGTGAGTTGATCACAACCGTGATTTTTGAAACTACACCGATTGAGGTTGTCATGATTACGATGATGATGGTCATCTGCTATATGCTCTATTTGGGTCTGGAGGTATTCGGTAGGACAGCTGAAGTGTTTCTCCCCTATGTCTTTAGCTTTATCCTTCTGATTGGTATCGCCATTCTTTTGTCAGGTGAAATGGAGTTTGAGAATCTGCAACCCGTATTGGCAGAGGGGTTTGGGCCGATTATGAAACATATCTTCCCGAAATTGCTCACTTTTCCTTTCGGAGAATTGGTCGCATTTTTAGTGATTATTCCAGCGGTTACTCATTTTGACAAAGCGGGCAAGGTAAGCGGATTTGCGGTACTTGTAAGCGGTTTTATCATCATGTATCAGAAGTTTATCGCCATTGTGACACTCGGTCCTGAGCAGCTCGATCGAACGGTGTTCCCATTACTTTCTGCGGCCCGGGAAATTTCCCTATTGCAGTTCATAGAGCGAGTTGATTTGGTTATTGTATTTATCGTCATGTTTGGGATCATCACAAAGGTCAGTGTGTTCTTCTATGCGGGGCTGAAGGGACTTGAGCATCTTGTGAATCTTCCTTATCGTTATTTCGTTTTTCCGATTGCCGCCATTATCTGCTATTGCTCCGTTCAAATTTCAGCGAATTATGCAGAACATATCGAAGAGGGGCTGAAATTCATCCCCTTTTATATGCATGTCCCGTTTCAAATTCTTCTTCCAATCGCTATCACGCCTCTACTTATTTGGAAAGGAAAAAAACAACAAAGGGGAACGGACAAACATGGGTCTGTTTAATTTCTTGTTTTATCGAAGAAAAAATAAGGATAAAGGAAATGTAACTGGAGAGGAGTTCTTTCAAGAAGAACGTCTTTCTAAGCAATACTTTAGGAATCATGAGCAAAACAAGCAGCAAATCGATCAACTTTTTAATAAGAACTTTGATTTCAAAATGGAGTCCATCAAGCTTGGAGATAAGGATGCATGCGTCTGCTACTTAGAGACGCTCTTAAATAAGGATGATCTAACAGATAAAGTGCTAAGTGCTGCCCAATACACTGCGATTGATGGGACAAATCGTAATATGGATACCATTCGTGATACGTATTTTCCAACCTTATCCTATGAGTATGCGGACAATTTTCACAGGGTGGTTTGGCATATATTGAATGGATATGCCGTGATCATGATTGATGGTGAGGAAAAGGCACTGTCCTTGCAGATTGGCAATATTGAGCATCGTGCCATCGCAGAACCAAGTACTCAAACGATCATTCGTGGGCCAAAGGAAGCCTTTATTGAAAGTATTGAAACAAATATTAGCATGGTTAGAAGAAGAATAAAAAATCCATTTCTGACTTTTGAAAGCTTCCACGTGGGGAGGGATACGAAGACAACGGTAGCGATAGGCTATATCGGGGATATTATGAATGAAGACATTCTAGATGAGGTTCGAATGCGAATTCAAAAAATTGATATCGGGGGAGTCTTGGATTCGGGAAATATCGAGGAATTCATCACAGATAAGACCTTTACGCCATTTCCTCTTATTTTTAATACGGAAAGACCAGACACTATTTGTGGAGATTTAATGGAGGGGAAGGCGGCGATTTTTGTAGATGGGAGCCCCTTTGTTTTGACCGTACCGAGTATACTGACCGATTTTTTTCAGTCCTCTGAGGACTATTATCAGCCATTTCTTATGTCTAGCTTCGTTCGTATGATTCGTTATATATCATTTATGATTGCCCTAGTATTACCGTCACTATATGTGGCCCTTTCTACTTTTCATCAGGAGCTATTGCCAACATTATTGTTATTAAGTATACAAGCACAAAGGGAGGGAGTTCCTTTTCCCGCTGTTATCGAGATTTTTGTAATGGAGCTAACCTTTGAGATCATGCGGGAGGCTGGGGTCCGCATGCCGCGGGCAGTCGGACAGACCGTCTCCATCGTGGGCGCGTTGGTCATTGGACAGGCGGCAGTTGAAGCGGGGCTAGTGTCAAATGTATTAGTCATTATTGTCGCATTCACTGCCATTGCAAGCTTTGTTACACCCATTTATAATTTCTCGATTTCAACTCGGTTGCTGAGATTTGTATTGATTCTTTTTGCTGCTATATTCGGATTGTACGGGGTATTGCTTTTCTTGGTTGCGATGGTGATTCACCTTGCGAGCTTAAGATCATTTAGTGTCCCTTATTTAGCTGGAGTTGCTCCGTTCACAATTGAAAACCAGGATGACATTTTTGTCAGGATTCCTGCTTGGGCTAACCGTAAGCGTCCTACGTATCTATTTGCGAAAGCTCCGATTAGAGAAAAAGGCAATGAGAGTCCATCACCTCCACCTGCTAAGGGAGGAAGCAAATGAAGAAATGTCTGTTTTTGCTGATAATGACGATGAATGTTTTTCTGTCGGGCTGTTGGGACAGCACGGAGATGAACGATATTGCGATCGTGACAGGGATAGCGATTGATCCAGGCAAGGATAAAAGATATAAATTAACAGTAGGATATGTGAACCCAAGGCAATTTTCCAAGCAGAGTCCAGAACCTGGTGCCCCAGTAACGTCCTTGTCACTAGAAGGGGATTCACTTCCGGAAATTTCAGTTAAAATGAATATTGGTATCAGCCGAATATTAAAGTTCTCGCATACAAGGGTTGTATATATTAATGAAAAAGTTGCGAAAGAGGGGGTAGGGTTTTTTCTTGATGAAATTGAACGATCCCCAGAATTTCGCAATGACTTCAATATTTTAATTACAAAAGGAGATGAAGCGGAGAAATTTATACAAGTCAATGATAATATCGACAAGGTTCCGTCATTGAAGGTTCAAAAGCAAATTAAATCTCTAGTTGATACTTGGGGAGGAGACTCTCGTATCCGCCTCTCTGATTTTATCAATGCGATCGTTTCAAAGGGCCGGGCACCAGTGGCGAGTACTGCAGTCATAAAAGGGAGTCCAGAGAAAGGAAAATCCACGGATAGCAATAATAACATTAAACCAGAAGCTACTGTTGAGCTGGATGGAATGGCCGTATTTGATATGGATAAATTAATCGGGTATTTGACTTTAGAGGATACAAGGAATTATCTATGGACCCAAAATTTAAAACAAACAATGGTAACAACTCCCTGCAGTGACAACGGAGAAAAATTCTTTGACTTGCTTATCACGAAGAATAAGACAACCCTTAAAACCAATTATCGAGGGGATACACCAGTTCTTCAGGTGAAGATTCATGCTGAATCCAATCTAAATAGTATGCAATGTGCGAAGGATTTAACAAAGATGAAAACGTATAGTGAAATCGAAAGAGAAGCGGAGAACCATATCAAAAATATGGTGGAAGCAACCATTAAGAAGGTTCAGAAGGAATATGGTGTTGACATTTTTGGATTCGGAGAAGAGCTTAACAGGCAGCATTATCAGAAGGCGAAGGAAATAGGGAACCAATGGGATAAAGAATTTGCCCGAGCGGATGTTGAGGTTCACGCCCAAGTGGCAATTCGCCGTACTGGCACGAGAACAAAGAGCTTTCTTATGGTGCGACTTCTGATAAGAAGCTCTTTGTTCTCGTGCC
>DLCS01000175.1 GCA_002480735.1 Bacillaceae bacterium UBA7792
GAAAACCCTAGATGGTTTTGCAAGCTTGAAGAGAAACTAGCAAAAGCACAATATGTTCTCTCAAGACGACAGGAAGCAGCTCTTAAACGAAAATGCAAATTGGATGAAGCAAAAAACTATCAAAAGCAAAAACGGAAAGTAGCTCGTATCCACGAGAAAATAGTAAATGCCAGAACAGACTATTTGCAAAAAATCTCAACCGAAATCATCAAAAACCACGATGTAATCGGAATGGAGGATTTGCAAGTATCTAACATGCAAAAGAATCACAAGTTAGCCAAGGCAATCAGTGAAGTATCGTGGTCACAATTTAAAACGATGCTCGAGTATAAAGCAAAATGGTATGGCAAAGAAGTGGTTACTGTATCCAAAACTTTTGCCAGTTCTCAGCTATGTTCTAGTTGTGGATATCAAAATAAAGACGTTAAAAATCTTAATCTTCGTGAGTGGGACTGCCCTTCTTGTAGTACGCATCACGATAGAGACATTAACGCAGGCAAAAATCTTGAAAGCGAAGCCATAAGGCTTCTAACCGTAGGAACTACGGGGCTAGCCTAATCAATTAGAAGCCGATAGGCCTCCTTACTTAGGAATCCCCCACTTCAAGCAGCTCGTAAGAGATACTAAGTGGTGGGTAGTTGTGCGAAACGTTTCCTTATAAGTGCTTATGCATGAAATAGGAGAATTGCTATAAAGCAATTATAACTGATTAACTGAAACTCGGAATGAAAGCCGTCATGTTGAGCTGAAACGAGTTATCTAATACTCCTGCATGCACAGAATGGTAGTAGCCTGAATGTGTATGAAGCTAGGTGAAGTCGGCTGAAATGAACCTAAGTTGCTCATATAGGATATGGCTCATGATAGGTCGGGATGCTATAAAATATCTAGGGTGAGAATGTCTAATAGGACTGACAAACTTGCGAATGTACGGGTCTAAAGCCACCATTATATTGAAAGATATAAACTACAAATTATAGGGTTAACCACCGAAAAGTATGAATAGCTACTAAGAAATTCGGGATACTCAACGATGAGAGTATAGAGTTAACAGGTTCAGAGTGAGCACCTAAGGATACATGTAAAGCTAGGTTAATCGGAACGTTGTAAGCAAGAAACATCTATCACAAACGACTGACTACTATCGGGATGGTGTCTATAAGGGTCAACCGAAATGACTTTATTCTTGTGAAAGTAGGGACACAGTACCAATGAAGCGTGTAACGAACGTGGAGGGATAGTCCCAAGTCTTGTACTTTGAAAACTAAATCAACTAAATGAAACTCACAGGGTCGAGTAAGATGATGGGACTTTTCATACGAAAGGAGAAACAATCCATCGGTGAGTACGGCATTACGATATGCGGAATATTATGATATGCAAAATATATTCGATATTCTTTATGAACGAAGTAAAAATAACGCTACAAAAGGATTAAGACTATATGAACATATCATATCAAAAGAAAATATTTTACTAGCTTACAGAAACATTAAAGCTAATACAGGTTCTAAGACAGCAGGAACAGACGGCATAACTATAGATCAATACAAAATAGAAAATGTTGAATCATTTGTTGTTGATATAAGAAACACTTTAGAAAATTATAAACCCCAAACCGTTAGAAGAGTTGAGATACCAAAACCAAATGGAAAGAAACGCCCATTAGGTATACCGACTATGAGGGATAGACTTATCCAACAGATGTTCAAACAAGTGTTAGAGCCAATATGTGAAGCGAAATTCTACAATCATTCATATGGTTTTAGACCGAATAGGTCAACCCATCATGCAATGGCAAGATGTCAGTATCTAATAAATAGAACTGATCACCACCATGTAGTAGATATAGATATACAAGGTTTCTTTGATAATGTAAACCATACTAGATTGCTAGAACAAATGTATAGAATAGGCATCAGTGATAAAAGAGTTCTTTCAATAATATCCAAGATGTTAAAAGCACCGATACAGGGTCAAGGGATACCAACTAAAGGGACACCTCAAGGTGGAATCTTATCGCCGTTATTGTCAAACATTGTTCTGAATGACCTAGACTGGTGGATAGCGAATCAATGGGAAAAAATGAAAACGGATTTTAAATATAAAAACCAAACAATTAAGACTCGAATGCTTAAAAAGTCAAATCTAAAACAAATATATATCGTAAGATATGCAGATGACTTTAAAATTTTTACAAATTCCCACAAATCAGCGATTAAAATATTCCATGCAGTAAAAGGATACCTCAAAAATCAACTAAACCTTGACATATCAACCGAGAAATCAACAATTACTAATTTAAGAAGGAGAAAATCAGAATTTTTGGGTTTCTCTCTTAAAGCCGTATGTAAAGGAAATAAAATTGTAGCGAATACACACATCATGGACAAGAAAATAACAGCCATCTTAGATAAGTCTAGGAAGCTAATACATGACATTAGGAGAAACCCCACACCAAAGAACCTCAACCTCTATAATTCCTACATTCTTGGCATTAGAAACTACTACAGAATCGCAACACACGTAAATCTGGATTTTGCCAAAATAGACCATCGACTTTATCGAACCTTGCACAATCGCCTTAAATCAATAGGGAAATATGGGATACCCATCAAACCTTCTGAAACGTACAAACGACTTCATAAAAACAAATACAGAACGTACGAAATAGCGGGTATCCATTTATACCCCTTAAAAGACATACAAACTAAGAACGCTATGAATTTTAGCCAAGATATGTGTAACTACACGAAAGAAGGCAGAATAAAACTTCATAAAAATCTTAAAGCCGACATTGCAACGGAAATTTATAAAATGCTACAAACATACTATGATAACGACAAATTAGAATTTGCAGATAATAGAATTTCAAAATACTCTATGCAATTAGGCAAATGTGCGGTAACAGGGAAATTTCTCCTTGCTAATGAAGTTCACTGTCATCACAAGATTCCTCGTCAAATGGGTGGAACGGATAAATTCAGTAATCTCGTAGTAGTTCACAAAAATGTTCATAGGTTAATCCATGCAACAGAAGAAAAGACGATTGAGCGATATAAAAAAATTCTCCAATTGGATGGGAAACAATTGGAGAAAGTAAATCAATTTCGTAAAGTTTGTAATTTAGTTGCTTTAGGATAAAAGAATAAGATGGAATGCCTAATGCGGTGAAAGTCGCACGTTGGGTATGGAGCAGGGGAAAAGATGGCGATTACATCAAAGTCTTACCTATTGCTATCAATGATCCTTATTCCGCTTATTTCCCTTACTATTATCTCCGCTTGTAATTTCCTTAGAGAACTCCGTTTTCGGAGAATTTTGATTACGACTGCCCTTATTATATTTTTTCGTCATCGATAGCCCTCCTTTTAGCTTAGTTTTTCTTTATCAAAGATAATTATGCCAAAAAAAAGAGACCTCTAAATGAGGTCAATTAAAAAGGGGGAATTACACTTGTATCCTTATTGTTACCAAATTTCCCCACTTCTAATCATCATTACTAAATATTTTTGCCTTTATTTATATTCCCTGCAATAAAGCTGGAGGAACCGGGTGAATGTGACAAAGGGCTAAACTACTAATACATTCGCCTTTTCTTGCTAGATTAGTGGAAAAGCCCTCAACGATGATGGGAAAACTACATATTAAGTAGTAAAGCCGTCAAGGGGGTGAAAAGGTTGGGAGAAATGAATGAGAAATTACAAAGCCTATCCAAGGGTCTTCTAGGGCTCCATGTCAAAGACGTGTTCAGCAAAAAAAAGGATGGTTTAAAGTTGAGGAATCTTTCTGATGATGATAAGGAAAAAATTCGCAATCTCTTTAAGGATCTTGAACAACAAGTGAATGATTTTGTCAGCAAAACAAAGGAAAAAGGGACCGCTACCGAAGCAGAAGCGGAAGGAAAAGCGAAAAAGACCCGAACAACTCTAAGAGATCGAGTTAGAAAAAATAAAAGGTAAAGGAGAGATATGAATGTTAGGCGAGAGAACTCATAATCGTGTAATGGCAGAAAGATTTGAACCGAGCTGTGAAGTAAGGGAAGAAAGAAGGGAATGCCCTGAGAGAAGGGAGTCTCATGATAGAAGATGGAACGCCCTGGATCGGAACTGCCGTTTCCCATTTGATGACGAAGAGGCACTCCAAGCTGCAGACCAAGTATCTGATGTGGAACAAAAATCTGTTGAACGAATCATTATAAAAGACAGCTGTGATATCAAAGTAAGAACAACAGAAACTCAAGTAGCAGTCTCCTTACAGGCTGCCTTACAAGTGGCCATTGCCCTAGTCGTCAATTTAACCATTGCAGACAATGAGCAAGCAGAGATGGTAACACAGGAATTGCTACAATTCTCCCAAATTGAGCAAGTGAATCGTCAAACCGTTTATATTGAAAATTCACGTGATATTGAAGTCACAACAAGTGACACAGATGTGGCTGTATCCATCCAATTACTACTTCAATTACTACTAGCATTACTCATCCAAATTGATATCTTCTAAGCATCACTCGTTCACCAGGCCGAATGCGCTACTAACACTGTAATCCAGTTAAACCGTATGGTATTTCTTACAACCCAAACCTCCTCTTATATAAAAGTAGCATGTTAGTGTATATACTTACATGCTACTCTTTTTTTATTTTCTAATTAAGCTCGAGAAATCTATAATCCTCGTGGAAATCTGATTAAGCAAATGTGGATCATGGCTAATCGCTAACACCCCGAGGTTCTTATTCTTCACCAAATCCAATACCGTATGCCATATCCCGGCCTGTGTGACAGCGTCAAGCATCGTAGTCATTTCATCAGCAATCAAGAATTGAGTCTGCTTGCCAAGTGCTCTCGCAAGACAAAAACGCTGTAATTCTCCCCCCGAAAGCTCTGCTGGCGAGCGCTCTAGCCATTCATTTTTAAACCCTAGAGATAATAGAAGCTCCTCATTGATAGAATGAACCTCCGTGAAAATTCTACTCATTCGCCATTGTGGGTTAATCGCTTTTTCAGGATGCTGAAGCACCATTTGAATAGGATTGAAACCATCGGGAATATGCCGCTTTCCATCAAGAAGGATCATCCCCTCAATGGGGGAGAGATAACCAGCGATTAATTTTCCTAGCGTTGTTTTTCCTGTCCCGCTTGGCCCCTTGAGACCAACTATTTCTCCTCTTTGAACGGTCAAATGAACATCCTTAAACAGCCATTGATTCGCTTGATATCGATAGCTTAATCCCCTTGCTTCAAGCATAATTACACCTGACCATGGTTTCATATATGATTCGCTCTTTAGGCTGCTTTTCTTTACATTGTTCCGTAGATATAGGGCACCGGGGATGGAAAATACATCCTGAAGTGATTTCATCGGCATATGGTTGATGTCCCTGTAATGGGACAAAACCATTTTGAGGTAGAGCATGCCAAAGTGCTTTCGTGTATGGATGAAGAAGTCTTTCCCCGTTCCCCTCGAAATTGATTGAATTTGTGATCTCGACAATGCGACCACCATAGAGGACAGCAACCTTGTTGGCGATTTTAATGGCTGTTTCTATATCATGGGTGATGAAGATAATGCCTTTGCCACCCGAACTTAGCTCTTGGATAGATTTTATCATTTCATTTAGTGAGTCAGGATCTAGCCCAGGTGTGGGCTCATCAGCAATTATTAGTTCAGCAGTTCCTATCATAGCAGTAGCTGCCAATACCCTTCTAGCCATGCCTCCAGACAGCTCAAAGGGGTAATATTCACTCACCTCACGAGCTAGATGCAGCTTATCATAGATGTTCCTTCGTTCGTGATTAATACATTTTCCCCTGTAAATTTGCTTTCCAGTTTTCATTAAAGGATCTAAAGCATTAATAGATTGGGGGATAAGTGCAATATGCTTTCCGCGCAGTTGATCCAGATTGCCATCTGTAAGCTCTACACCCATGAATCTCATACTTCCCTCCACCTTTGAGTTTTCTGGTAAGAGGCCGAGAATCGCATTGGCTAGTAGACTTTTCCCCGAACCACTAGCCCCAACAATGGCCATAATTTCTCCTTTTTCAATCGTGAAATTAAGCTGATGAAGGATTTGTCTCGTTGTTTCATGTAATCCCCTTTGGTATTGACGGAAGAAAAGAGATAGATTTCTCACCTCAAGAAGAGGAGCATATGTATCGCAATGTAGCTTCGTCTTATTTTTAAAATATCCTCTCATATTTACACCTGCCAGCTCTTAAATTGATAAGGAGATACAAATTTACGAACGTTTTGGCCTAACAAATCAAAGATGCTGATCATGACTAATAAGGAAAGGCCCGGAAAGAAAGCGAGCCACCACATCCCAGTGGACAAGTATTTCATTGATTCAGATAAAATTATGCCAATGGCTGGTTCTTCTGGAGACAATCCAAAGCCCAGGAAGGTAATGGTTGCCTCATGTAAAATAGCGTGAGGAAACATCAATATGAACCCAACGATTATTTGCGGGGCTAGCAATGGAAGATAATGATGAATTGCGATCCACCAGCTTGATTTTCCAAGGCTTCGAGAAATCTGGATATAGGGTGTATTCTTGATTTGTAATAATTCAGCTCGCAATACACGTGTAAGGCTTGGCCAATGGGTAAGGGCCAAACCAATGACGACTGCCTTCATTCCTCCGCCAAAGGCGAAAGCAATTAATAACAATGTAACAATATGTGGCAGACTAAGAAAAAGATCAATGCACCAGGTGACCATCCGATCAAGAAGTTGATTTAATGAAGCAAGGAAACTTAGAAAAACAGCTATAACGGTACTAGAAAAGGCTGCGAGGATTCCAACCGAAAAGCTCAAGGTTAATCCCTTCAAAGTCCGCGCCAGCATATCCCTTCCTAACCAATCCGTTCCAAATAGATTGGATAAGGAAGGAGCGATATTTCGATTTTCTAAATGGACATCCAGTTTCTTTGCATCAACAAAGAAACCACTCGTGACCATGATGAAAAGAATGATCACGGACAGGAGGATGAGCGCTAATGTCTGTTTTCTCAAGCTCCATTTCTTTCTTGTAATTACCAATTCCCGATTCATCGAATTTCTCCTTTTCTGAGCCGAGGATCGACCCATTGGTAAAGTAAATCGGCGATGGTGTTTCCGATAAATACAAAGAGAACACTAAAGAGGACAACACCAAGGAAAAGTGGTACATCCCCTCCAAGCCCTGCCTGAACAATCGCTTGGCCAAGTCCAGGATAGGAAAACACCTGCTCTGCGAGGACGGCCCCGCCAAAAAGTTCACCAAACGAGGTAAATTGAAGCGTAATCGCGGGAAGGGATATATTCCGAAGGCCGTGCCTCCAAAATAGGATGAACCCTTTTTCTCCACTCGCTTTGGCAAAGCGAATGTACTCGCTATTGTATACATCAATGAGCTTCTCCCTCGTATGTAAGGCTACATTCGCAACACCAATGATACTTAAGGTGATTGCGGGCAAAAGCAGGTGGTGAATGCGGTCTAGCAAGGATACTTCAGTCGTAAGGATACCAACTGGAGTGCTAAGCCCTACCGGAAACCACCCAAGCCAAACCGAGAAAATGATGAGCAGCAACAACCCAACCCAGAAGGTAGGGGTGGAGCTTAGTAAGAAACAATATCCCTTAATAATTCGGTCAATCATCTTTCCTCGCTTCAAGCCGGCTACTACCCCTAGCACAAAACCGAAAAGTCCCGAAAAAATCCAAGCCATTCCCATCAGAGCGAGAGATGCAAGGAACCTGTCCGCAATGACGTTGATGACAGGACTGCGATAGAGAAGCGAGGTTCCAAAGTCCCCGTGAAAAATGGACTGAGCCCAACTGAAAAACTGAGTAGTTAACGGTTCATTCAAGCCCCAGTACTCTTCCAGCTTTTCACGCTGCTCGGGTCCCACCCTGGACATATCTGCACCGATATAGGATTGGATAGGATCAATAGGAGAGTGTTTGATTAATAGAAATGAGATGATGCTAACAGCTATGATTAGGCTCATAAGCTTAGCAATCTTGCCAATCATGAATAAACTAATTTTTTTCAGTGGCATGTATGGTTCATCCTTTGGCTGTTTCTTTGCATTTGTAATGGTTCCACTGCTAGAACCGACCTTAAATATCGGGTTTTATCAAACACAATAACCTTAATTATTTGTTTCTCCAGTGCCATTCTGACACTGAGTCTGTTAATGGCCATCCATGTCCATGTGGTTGAATCTTTTGTCCTCCTAGCTCTAAATCTTCTTTTACAAAATATAGATGCTGAAGGTTGACCAGCCATGCCCATGGTGCATCTCCTTGGATAGAGAAGCCTGTCACTCCATCCCATTGTGCCTTCTGCCAATAAAGGTTTGCTTCTTCTGGGGTTACGGCTTCTAATGCTAGCTTCATATAATTATCAACGGCTTCATTTTCATAGAAATTTGCATTATAGTAATCAATTCCCTTTGTCTTACTGCTATACAGATTATACATTTCAATCGGGTCATAGCTTCCCCATCCCATCATGATAGGATTGGAGAACATAAGCTTCTCTAGCTCGTTCCAGCTTTTTCCTTCAGTGGTGACCTTAATACCGAGGTTCTTCATCATCTCTGAAAATGCTAGGGATAAGGACTGACGGACTTGATCATTTGCTGGATAGTAGAGGGTAAAGGAGGCCTCTATTCCGCTTTTTTCCCTAATTCCCTGTTTGTTTTCTTTCCATCCAGCTGCTTCTAAAAGTTGAATGGCCTCTTCAAGCCTGTTGTCTTCAATCTTTGTGTCAGGGTTCCACCATGGCAGCCCATCTGCGACACTATAGGCAGGAGTACCATATCCTTCAAGCACCCCTTCAACAAGTGTTTGTCGATCAATGCCAATGTTTATTGCTTTCCGAATTGCTAGATCACTTGTTACATCATTGCCAATAGGAGCTCCGTCATCCATTTGTTCACCAGCTGGAACAAATGGAAACATGATGCCGCGATTATCAACAGTGTCTAGTTTTACTAGCTTCATATCTTTTATTTTCTCTTTTGCATAGGTGGGTGGGACAGAGACAATATCGACCTTCCCAGCCTTGGCAGCGGCAAAGGCAGAATCCTCTGATAAAAATAAGAATGTCAATTTCTTAAAATAAGGCTTTTCCCCGTAATAAAATGGGTTTTCTTCTACAATCAGTTGCTGCCCCTTGTCCCATTGGACAAGCTTGTATGGACCTGAACCAATCGGGTTTTCCTGGTAACGATCATCATAGGCATGCTTGGCCACAATCCCGGTAGAGATGAGCATATAGATAAAGGAGGATTGCGGTTTATGTAAAGTAAATTGAATAGTGTGGGAATCTAAAGCTTCAACGCCGCTTAAATTGCTTAAATCGACCACAGAAGAACTATCTTTGGTCGTTTCATATGTGAATAGAATATCTTCAGCTGTCACATTTTTCCCGTCAGAGAATTTTGCGTCCTTTCGAATGCCTACTGTCCATTTAAGTCCATCATCACTTATTTGATAGTTTTCCCCTAAATCATTGATGACCTTAAAGTCCTTATCATATTTGAATAAGGTGCTTTGAAAGAGTGGTGAGCCATATCGCCCCCAGCCAGTGGTTGGATCGAAACCGTCCTCTGGTTCCCCACCAATGGCTAAAATCAATTCGTCCTTTGAGGGATTTGCTTCTTTACTTGCTCCACTTTCCGACTGTGAGCAGGCCGTTAATACTCCTATTAAAAGGAATAGGATAGCCAGCATGAAAATAGGTTTGCTGTTTCTATCTAGCAAAATCTTGAACCTCCTTATCAAAAATAATTCCTTTTTACAGTATAAAATTTT
This sequence comes from Bacillaceae bacterium UBA7792, assembly GCA_002480735.1. Classification (GTDB taxonomy): domain Bacteria; phylum Bacillota; class Bacilli; order Bacillales; family Cytobacillaceae; genus Robertmurraya; species Robertmurraya andreesenii. The sequence goes on from DLCS01000175.1 coordinate 9,808, forward strand.
TCCGAGAAAGTTCTCTTATTTTAAGGACATGCTCTAGTTGTTTTTTCTATTATTTCATTTTTTTGACACAATTCCTGTTATAAAAGTCACTGCAATATATGGAATGGAATGGTATTTTTATACACGGCTACAAGGAATTGCATAACAATTCAATTATGTCAAAAGATTAGGGCAAGGGGGGATTTTTTTTATGCTGAAAACAAAGCAAGCTACGGTTTACGAGGAGGCTTTAGCGAGAGGATTTTCACGGCGGGATTTTCTCAAAATGTGTACGACATTAGCAGCAACTATGGGTCTCAGCTTTAAAGATACGGATAAGGTTGTCCATGCGATGGAATCAAATTCTCGTATTCCGGTGATTTGGCTAGAATTACAAAGCTGCTCTGGCTGCTCGGAGTCCTTCATTCGTTCCACTCATCCAAAGGCTGAAAGCGTTTTATTAGAAATGATTTCGCTGGAGTATAGTGAGGTTCTTTCTGCGGCCGCAGGACATCAGCTGGAAGAAGCAATGGCGAATGTATTGCAGCAGTACTCAGGTGAATATGTTCTAGTTGTGGAAGGCTCCGTTTCCGATGATGAGTTCATTACCATCGGAGGAAGATCGGCAAAGTCAATCTTGGAAGAGGCTGTGAAGGGAGCAAAAATGGTCATTTCATATGGCAGCTGTGCCTCATGGGGAGGTATTCCGGCCGCTAATCCAAACCCAACGAATGGTGTGCCGATTACGAAGTTTATTAAGGATAAGCCAGTTATTCTCGTTCCGGGCTGTCCGCCAATTGCCGAGGTCATGACCGGGGTAATTGCTCATATTATTACATTCGGGGAAATTCCAGAATTGGATCATCTTGGGCGACCAAAGGCTTTTTACCGCCACCGTATTCATGATAAATGTAACCGGCGTGCCTATTTTGATGCGGGTTTATTTGCCGAATCCTTTGATGATGTGGGAGCGAAGCAAGGCTATTGTCTATACAAACTAGGCTGTGTAGGCCCTACCACCTTTAGTTCTTGTGCAGAAATGCGATGGAATGGTGGAACGAGCTATCCGATTCAATCAGGAAATCCATGTATCGGCTGTACGGAAAAGGGGTTCTGGGATAATGGACCATTTTATACACGCCGGGCAAAAATTCCTGGTACCCAAACAACGATTAATCCTGAAAAAGTAGGGCTTGCGGTGACAGGAGCAACCCTTGCAGGAGTTGCAGTTCATGCTGGAGTAACAGCAGTAGTTAAGAAAAAGAATGAATCATCGGAAGAACGGGGTGAATCGTAATGGCTAATCGCATTGTAGTGGATCCTGTGTCAAGAATTGAAGGTCACTTGCGGGTGGAAGCGGACATAAAAGATGGAGTAATAGCCAAAGCCTACAGCTCTGGTACTGCGATTAGGGGAATTGAGCTTATCGTGAAGGACCGTGATCCCCGTGATGTCTGGGCATTTGTCCAAAGAATTTGTGGTGTTTGTACGAGCTCACATGCTCTTGCCTCGATCCGAACTGTGGAGGATGCCCTCGACATAAAAGTTCCGAAGAATGCAAGTTTGATTCGTAACATTATGAATGAAGCCTTATTTCTTCATGATCATATTGTTCACTTTTATCATTTGCATGCCTTTGACTGGGTTGATGTTGTGGATGCCTTAAATGCGGATCCAGCCGAGACAAGTAAAATTGCACAATCTATCTCAGATTGGCCGAAATCTTCACCGGGTTATTTTGCTGAGGTACAAAATAAGGTCAAAAAAGTTGTGGATAGTGGTCAACTCGGAATTTTTGCCAATGGTTACTGGGGACATCCAGAGTATAAGCTTCCTCCTGAAGTCAATTTATTAGCAGTTGCCCATTATTTGGAAGCACTCGATTGGCAGAAGGAAGTTGTTAAGATTCAAACGATTCTAGGTGGAAAGAATCCGCACCCTCACTATGTGGTAGGTGGGATGGCTACTCCACTAGATATTAATAGTGATAATGGGATTCATGCTGAGCGGCTGATGCATATTTCGCAGCTTATCGATCAGGCGAGGGACTTTGTTACAAAGGTTTACATTCCAGATTTACTTGCGATTGGCTCCTATTATAAGGAATGGACTTATGGTGGGGGATTGAATAACTACCTTGTATATGGTGACTTCCCAACAGGTGATATTCGCGATGTAGATACTTACCGTATCCCACGAGGTGTTATCTTAAACGGAAAACTCAATGAAATTCATGATATAGATCTGAAGGATCCAGAACAGGTTCAGGAATTTATTGATCATTCCTGGTATACGTATGACGGAAAGGAAACCGGTGGAAAACATCCTTGGGAGGGGGAACAGACATTTAACTACACTGGTCCGAAACCTCCATATGACTTTTTGGATGTGGACAAGAAATACAGCTGGATTAAGTCCCCACGCTGGAAGGAACAGCCGATGGAAACGGGGCCATTAGCAAGAATGTTGGTCGGATATGCTTCCGGTCGGGAGGAATACGTTCAAATTGTTGACGATACATTGAAAAAGCTAGGAATTCCATTGGAGGCACTCCAATCGGCACTCGGGCGTACCGTTGCACGGGGGCTTGAATCCGTCCTTATTTCTGGCTGGATGCGCAAAGATATGGATCAGCTTCTCGAGAATATTAAAAACGGAGATCAGTCAACCTTCGATAAGACTAAATGGGAGCCGGAAACCTGGCCAAAGAATGTAAAGGGAGTTGGCTGGATGGAAGCTCCACGTGGTTCGCTTGGGCACTGGATTGAAATAGATAATCAAAAGGTAAAAAATTATCAGGCGGTCGTTCCAACAACATGGAATGCCTCCCCAATGGATCATAAAGGAAACCAAGGAGCCTATGAAGCAGCACTTCAGAATACCCCGATTGCTGATCCAAAATTGCCATTGGAAATATTACGGATTGTCCATTCATTTGATCCATGCTTAGCTTGTGCTGTTCATTTGACCGATTTAGAAACCCGTGAGTCAACGGAAATTAAACTAGGCTAGGAGGAGAGGAGCTAATGTCTGAACAGAAAGCTCGTTCAACCTTTGACCCGTCAGGTGTAGGCACAAATAAACGAAGCAAAGAATTAGGCAAGATTTATGTTTGGGAGCTGCCAGTCCGAATTTTTCACTGGCTCAATGTAGTTGCTATTGTTGTATTGATGATAACAGGAATTTATATAGCAAACCCATTTGTAAGTGCATCGATTCCAGAGGATGCTTATTATTCTTTCTTAATGGGATGGGTGCGGTATATTCATTTCTTTGCGGCATTCCTATTTACAGCTAATTTGCTTTTTCGATTGTATTGGGTCTACAAGGGGAATACGTTTGCCAAGTCGAATCCTTTTCGAATCAGCTTCTGGAAGGAAACATGGGAAACAATTAAACACTACTTGTTTCTACCTAATAAGAAGAAGCATTATATCGGACACAATACTCTCGCCCAATTAAGCTATTGGATTTTTATCGGACTAGGCTCAATCATCATGATGTTCACTGGATTTTATCTCTTTTTTGAACCTCAACTAGCCTCCTTTTTCGGTGGGTTTTTCAGCAAGCTAGGTCTCATATTTGGTGGGAATAGCTTTTCCATACGATCATGGCATCATCTTGTTGCCTGGGGCTATATGGTCTTTATGGTTGTTCACATCTATATGGCTTTCCGTGAGGATTGGCTCAGTCGAAATGGAACGATGTCCTCGATCGTAACGGGATATAAAACGGAAAAGGAAGAGGATATTGAGGAAAAAGGGAAACAAGCAGAAGGTGACAAAAGTGCATAATCAAACACAATCTAAAAAGATACACATTATTGGAATCGGCAACACCCTCTATTCAGACGAGGGTGTTGGCGTACATTTGCTTCCTTTTTTAGAAGACGCACTCTCAAATTATTCCCATGTGGAGATCATCGAGGGGGCGACAGATGGAATGAAGCTTCTTGAGCCAGTTGAGGAAGCAGATTACCTTATTGTCATAGATGCGATCAATGCTGGAAAACCAGTAGGGGAGCTAATCACGATTCGAAATGAAGAAATTCCGCAGTATTTTGGTATCAAAATGTCCATTCACCAGGTTGGATTTCAGGAGGTTCTTTTTGCGGCAAGGCTGCAGGAGAGACTTCCTGAGGAAATGGTCATGTTTGGGATTCAGCCAGAATCGCTTGAGCTAGGAATTGAACTTTCTGCGGTTGTGAAGAAAAGGCTCCCTGAGCTCGTAGCGATGGTGGTCGAACAGGTTAACTGCTGGAGTGAGCCAAGTGAAGCGGTCTGAATTTTTCTCGGAGATGAAAAGAGGGATGCTACTTACCGTTAAGGAATTTTATTCTCCTTTTATTCAGGAGGATATATCCAGGATAGATGGCTTTGTGGACAAGGTAACGGGAATTCGATGGGTGGATGTAGGGGCTGCTGATTCATTTAGAGACGAGGGTGTTCATGATCTATTTCTAGATGGAAAATCAGTCGCAGTTATGATCTTTAATCAGAGAAGACAGGTCATCGACAAAATTTGTCCATCCTGTCATCAGATGGTTCAGTGGATTTCCTACGACAAGAAATTTACTTGTTTTCATTGTGAGGAAAGTTTTTATATGGAGCACCGAGAGGGGATGCTACCGTTGTTGAATATTCCCTCAAAGGTAGAGAACGGAAGGCTGTTTCTTGGACTGAAAAACAACACTTAAAGGAAGATTCATATGCATGAAATGGCATTAATGGGGGATATTCTCCAGCTCGTAGAGAGAGATGCAGCTTCAAGAGAGATCAACCAAATTGAGAAAATTGAACTGGTGGTTGGAGACTTGAGCAATGCGCTACCCGATGCTTTGGAAATGGCTTTTACAGTATTTCGAGCAAGGGGGATCGGCCGGCTATCGTCGAATGCTCAACTAATCATTTTGAAGGAGCATGCAAAAGCAAAATGCACAGTGTGTGCACATGAATATGAGCCAGAGGCGCGCCTTACGATCTGTCCGGAATGTCAGCTGCCAAGTGGTCGGCTCATTGCTGGAGAAACATTCAAGGTTCAGTCATATGAAGGGAGTTAGGAAGCCATGAAGGTGCTGTTAGAAGAAGAGGTTCTTACGGATAATAATTTGTCGGCAAAGTTCAATCGAGACCTTTTTCAAACGAGCAAAACACTCGTCATCAACTTAATGAGCTCACCAGGTGCAGGGAAAACAACCTTGTTAGAAAAAACGGTTGCTGCCCTCGGAGAAGAATTCCGAATCGGTGTCATTGAAGGGGATCTTGCGACAGAAAAGGATGCTGATCGAATTCGAGCCTTAGGGGCGAAGGCCGTTCAAATTAATACAAATGGTGGCTGTCATCTAGATGCAAGGATGGTGGCAAAGGTACTGCCTGAATTCGACTTTGAGGAGATTGACCTTTTATTTATCGAAAATGTTGGAAATTTAGTTTGTCCTTCTGGCTATGATTTGGGGCAGCATCATAAGGTTGCCGTCTTAAGCGTACCTGAGGGAAACGACAAAATTCCTAAATACCCAGTCATGTTTCGCAGAACCGAAATGGTCATTCTAAATAAGGTGGACTTGCTCCCTTATTTGGATTTCGATGTTCAAATGGCGATCGAGGATTTAAAAGGGATTAATCCTGAATCAAAATTGCTCCAGGTTTCAGCCCGTACAGAAGATGGATTGGATGAGTGGTTTGCATGGATAAGGGCAGCGTACAAACAAATAGAAGCGCAGTAAATATAATAGTCAAAGGGCGGGTTCAAGGAGTTGGATTCCGCCCCTTCATCTTTCAAATTGCCTCTCAATTCCGAGTGAGAGGAACGGTGCAGAATAATATGGACGGGGTTAGGATCCATGCTGAAGGGTGTGAGTCGTCCCTAAAAAGTTTTATTGCTGCGATTCAGTTACACTCCCCGAGACTATCTCGAATTGATGAGGTAACCATAAAGCCAGCAACCTATCGTGGTGACGATGATTTTTCTATCATTCCAAGTGAGCGTACGGGGAAATCCTCGTTGGTAATTCCAGTAGATTCTGCCGTCTGCCCAGAGTGTTTAAAGGAAATGCGCGATCCAGATAATTTTCGTTATCAATATCCTTTTATTAACTGTACGCAGTGTGGACCAAGATATACAATTATTGATTCCCTTCCATATGATCGTCCCTATACGACGATGAAGGATTTTCAGATGTGTCCGGCATGTGAGGAGGAATACGAGGATCCGCTTAATCGAAGGCATCATGCCCAGCCGATTGCCTGTGATGATTGCGGTCCAAGGGTGGTCTTATCCTCCATAGATGGAGGGGAGACCATCGAAAAGGAAGCAGCCATCAAGAAAGCGATTGACCTATTGCAGACTGGTAAAATTATCGCGATTAAAGGGATTGGTGGGTATCATCTCGCTTGTAATGCTTATGATGAAGAAGCTGTTACTAAACTGAGAACAAGAAAAAATCGTCCACAGCGTCCTTTAGCGGTGATGGTTGCTTCTACGGCGCTTGCTCAGCAGATTTGCGAAGTTTCGGGCGAGGAGGAAAAGGTGTTATCTTCACCTGAAGCACCGATTGTTGTGATGCAAAAAAGGGTTGGGAGTGGGCTTGCAGAAAGTCTTGCCCCAGGGATGACGACATTGGGAATCATGCTTCCTTACACCCCGCTACATCATCTTTTATTTGCTAATGGGGAACTGAAGGTACTCGTCATGACAAGTGCGAATCCTTCGGGCTTACCGATGCTTTATAGAGATGAGGATGCTTTTACCTATTTACAGGGGATTGCGGATTATATCTTAACGAATAATCGTCCGATTCTCCACCCATTGGATGATTCAGTTGTACAGGTTGTAGAGGGACGGACTACTTTTTTACGCCGTTCAAGGGGCTATGTTCCCGATCCAATGGAAACAAAGGAACAGGTTCATGAAATCATCGCCTTAGGTTCCCAACAAAAAAACACGTTTGCTATTGGTAGAAATGAGCAAATTTTTGTAGGACCACATATTGGTGAGATGGAGCATCTTGAGGTGGTAGAGCATTATGAGCATGAATTGACTAATCTAATGAAGTGGATGGGGATTGGGGGAAAGGTGGTTGCGATTGATCTGCATCCAGCTTATATGACAGCTGACCTCGCCCAAAGGATGAAGGGAAAAATCATAAAGGTTCAGCATCATCATGCCCATCTCGTTTCCTGCATGGAGGATAATGGGCTCACAGAACCAGTCTTCGGAATCATTTTGGATGGAACCGGCTTTGGTGAGGATGGACATATATGGGGATTTGAGTTTCTATATGGAGATGCCCATTCTTATCAGAGACTTGCTCATCTGAAATATACTCATCTACCAGGAAATGAACGAGCGATTCAGGAGCCTTGGAGAAATGCCGTGGCGATGCTGATCGATTATTTTGGTGAAGAGGGACGAGGGTTAGCAAAAAGTCTATTTCCAGATCGAGATTACGAGATTGATATCCTATATCAGATGGTAACAAAAGAGGTAAATAGTCCACTTGCGGGAACCTGTGGTCGATTGTTTGATGCGGTAAGCGCCATTCTTGGGATATGTGAGGTATCGACCTATGACGGGGAAGCGGCGATCAAACTATCAGAACGGATGACCCCCGATCACAGGGAGCAACCCTATTCATATGAATTCGTGATGAATGAAAAGATAGCAGAGATCAATGCAGCACAGATATTGCTGCAGCTTGTTAACGATAAATTACAAGGTGTGCCAATAGACAAATTGATTCAAAGATTTCATGAAACGATCGTCACCATTTGCGTGGAAACGGTTCTTTTTTTAAGTGCAACACATCCGTCCTTTCAAAAGCGAGTTGTGTTATCAGGCGGAAGCTTTCATAATCGATATCTGTCTGTTGAAATTGCCAAAAGATTAGAAGAAAAGAGTTTTCAAGTGTATACACATGAGCGGGTTCCTTGCAATGATGGAGGACTATCCCTTGGCCAACTGATTATTGCGGCAAATATGGTATAAGAAGGCTAGTGTCGTAGAGAGCCTAAAAGAATAAAGGGGGAGATGGAAATGTGTGTTGGCGTGCCAGCAAAGATTATTGAAAAACAGGAATTTTCTGCAGTCGTGGATGTGATGGGTTCGAAGATGACTGTAGGCATTATTTTTGTTCCTGAGGTGGAAGTCGGGGAATATGTCATCGTGCATGCAGGGCAAGCGATGTCCACAATAGATGAGGAGAATGCTCTTCTCAGCTTAGAGGAATGGAGGAAGCTTGTCGATGCTAGAACTTCTGGATGAGTTCTCAAATTCCGAGTTGAGCAGAAAGCTGCTTGTAAAAGTAAAGGAAGCGGCACAAGAATATATCCACATACACGGAAGAAAACCAGTCTTCATGGAGGTTTGTGGTTCACACACAATGGCGCTTGCAGAGACTGGAGTAAAAATGGCCCTTAAGGATCATGTTCAGCTCATTTCTGGGCCAGGATGTCCCGTCTGTGTAACCGATCAGAAATCAATTGATGCGATGATCAAGCTTGCTGATGGGGACAACCGCATCATTTGTACGTTCGGGGACATGGTTCGGGTACCAGGTACCGAAGTGAGCTTGATGGAGGCAAAGACTCAAGGGAAGGATATTCGCATCGTTTATTCTCCACCTGATGCAGTGAGAATAGCGGAGGAGAATCCGGATAAGGAAGTAATTTTCTTAGGGATTGGGTTTGAAACGACGATTCCTGTTCTTGCTGTCGCCTTAAAAGCAGCGATAGATCGAGATGTACATAATTTTTCAATGTGGATGACGACAAAGCTTGTGGAACCGATACTACGAACATTGCTGGAATCCCAAGAAGTCTCGCTCGATGGCTTCTTACTACCTGGCCATGTTTCTATTATCCTCGGAAAAAATCAATATCAATACTTAGTAGATGAGTATAACATCCCTGGGGTGATCAGTGGCTTTGAGCCAGTTGAACTGTTAGGTGGTATCTATAAATTAATTAGGCAGCTGTTAGAGGGCCGGGTAGAAATTGAAAATGATCATTCTTCTGTCGTGACGGATGAAGGAAATAAGCCAGCTCAGCTTCTCATGGAAACGTATTTTAAGACCGTGGATGAGGCATGGCGAGGGATTGGGATTATTGCCAAGAGCGGAATGGATATTCGTGAGGAATATGCCAGATTTAATGCAAAAAATCGTTTTAATATTGAAGTGGGTGAGCCTCGGAAGACAAAATGTCGTTGTGGTGAAATTATTCGTGGGCTTATTTCGCCAGAGGCATGCCCATTATTCGGAAAAGCCTGTACACCCATTCAGCCAATCGGACCGTGCATGGTGTCAGCTGAAGGGACATGTGCTGCACACTATCAATACATGAGGGAGGACTAGCAGAATGAAAGATGAGAGAATTAGTTTGGCACATGGAGACGGTGGCGAGCTTGCTCATCGTTTAATTCAAGATATTTTTGTGGCTGCCTTTGGACATAATGACCAAGCACGCTTTGATGCAGCCATTTTTCCAGCAGCCTCTCAGCAAATGGCCATTACGACAGATAGTTTTGTCGTCAATCCGCTGTTTTTTCCTGGAGGAAATATCGGGAAACTGGCTGTAGCTGGAACAGTCAATGATTTGGCTGTAAGCGGTGTAACCCCTTTATATTTAACGGCAGCTTTTATGATTGAAGAGGGTTTTAAGGTACAGGAACTAAAGGAAATTGTGAATAGCATGGCGGCGGAAGCACAGAAGACGAATGTTCGTATTATTGCAGGAGATACAAAGGTTGTTGAACGTGGAAGCATGGACGGGTTGTATATTAATACAACAGGGGTAGGATTTGTCAATGAAAAGAACTTACCTCGCCCTGAAGCGATTGCTGAAGGGGATTCCATCATTATTAGTGGAACGGTAGGAGACCACGGTGTAGCGATTGTGAGTGCCCGAGGAGAACTTGGGATCAAAACAGAAATTGATAGTGATTGTGCTTCATTAAATGATCTCATCCGAAATGTCGTGGAGAATGTGGATGGAGTCAGGATCATGAGGGACCCAACCCGAGGAGGAATTGCGACAACACTGGTTGAAATTGCCGAGGATTTCGGAGTGACGATGGAAATTGCTGAAGAGGAGATTCCACTTCGAAATGAGGTAAAGGGTGTATGTGAGATTCTAGGTTATGATCCCCTATATTTGGCAAATGAGGGCAAGGTCCTCATGATCGTTAACCCCTCAGATGAGAAAAGGGTACTGGAACTTCTCAGAGAGCATGAGCTTGGGAAAGATGCGAAGGTGATTGGGCAAGTGACAGGCAAGGAGAAGGGACGTCTTCATTTACGAACGGGATTAGGAAGTACTAGGAGATTGAATCGTTTATCAGGAATGATGCTGCCACGAATATGCTAATAAAAAGCAAGGCTCTTTTCTCAAACATTGTTGTTGTTGAACAAAAAAAATTTAGACAAAACGATGTTTGATGCAGTCTATCTGTAGCATCAACAGAGAAAAGTGCGGCTTATATTATGCGTATCGCATGCCCAGCATGAAACGGAATGTCCGGTATTAGGGACATTCCAGAATAACAATCCGTGCGAAAACAGCCAAAAGCAAAGAAGGATCCCTTCTTTGCTTATTTAATGAATTCATTCCACTCCTCGATAAATGGAGCCGTCACCTGATTTGGATTATTGACAACCTCAAGCGTTGGACCAATCTGACAGATTTCCCCATTCATGAGAATCGCCAGCCGATCGGTTAAGTACTTAACCTCAAGCAGGTCATGGCTGACGAAAACGGTCGTTGTCTTTGTGGCTTTGAGGATTTCCTTTAGTTCCTTTAAGAGCTGCACCTTTGTCGGAAAGTCGAGGGCAGAGAAGGGCTCGTCTAAGAATAAAACCTCAGGATCCAAAATCATGGCTCGCGCTAGATTAACCCTTTGGGCCTCCCCGCCAGATAGATGATAGGCATGTTTTTTTGCCAAATGAGCTATTTTAAATTTTTCAAGCCAATACTCAACTTTATCTCTTATTTCCTTTTTAGGCAGCTTTCTTAACTTTAGACCAAGGGCAACGTTTTGATAGACCGTTGTATTTAGGAGTAAGGACTGCTGCAGGGCAATGGCGAATTTTCGGCGCATGTCAATGGACACATTTTGTGCAGATAGCTTAGCACCCTTAAAAAATAGGCTGCCCTCGCTAGGAGAATCAAGCATAGAGAGAAGCTTTAGCAAGGTGCTTTTTCCTGCTCCATTTGGTCCCATAATTCCGATGATTTCCCCTTGTTCAATGGCAAAGGCCGGAATGGAAAGAATGGTTCTTTGCTGCTTGGAATAAGTAATATTTTCTATACTTAGTAGTGTACTCATGCTTTTCTCCCCCTCTGCTGTAGAAAGGTCAAACAAAATGTAATCATGAAGGCGATCGTCATAATGATGAAGGACAGGGCAAAAGCGATATCAAAGTTTCCCTTTGAGACCTCCATGACAATAGAGGTAGTGAGGATTCTTGTGTCTCCTTTAATATTACCTCCAACCATCATGGCAGCCCCAACTTCAGCGATCACCCGTCCGAAGCCTGCGATAATAGCTGCAAGAATCGCTACTCTTGTTTCAATCAGCAAAATCCTAAAGAACTGCAGCCTAGTTGCTCCTAAAGCCTTAATTTGCATCATCATTTTCTCATTAATTTCCTGGAAGGCGCTGCTGGTTAAACCAATGAGAATCGGCAATGACACGAGCACCTGTGCCATAATAATCGCTGTTGGTGTGTACAAAAGCGAGAGATGGCCAAGCGGTCCTGAGCGCCACAGGAAAATCGTGATCCACAGACCAGCAACAACCGGTGGAAGTCCCATCCCTATGTTGATAAAGACTAATAAAAGCTTTCTTCCAGGGAATTTCGTTAACCCGATGATAATACCGAGAGGGATGCCAATGATGGTACTAATTAAGACCGCAGTCAAGGAAACCCGAAGCGTACGCCACGTAATTTCAAGTATTTCCGGATCGCCAGCGGCAATCATCTCTAATGCTCGTTTGAGTCCGTCAAGTAGTAGATCCATATCGTTCCAACTCTCTCTTTGCAAAGTTTCAAATAAAAACTATTTAATTACAATGTTAATCCAGCCTTATATGTGTGCGTGAACGGGTTTTATTCATAGGAATAACGTAGTGAACGTACACATATAAGGCGGTACCAAGAAAAATACCTAGTAAAATGAATTACTAGGTATTTTGTGTTTGTAATGGCTAAATCTTACTCTGTGTACTTATAGAATAAAGATTCGCCGTATTTGTCTTTTCCAAACTCTTCAATGACTTTTTGAATTTCGTCACTGACCATAAACTCAACAAAGGCTTTTGCCCCTTCATTATTGATTTGGTCGTTCTTCTCAGGATTTACTTCCATCACATGATAGATGTTCATAAGGTCTTTATCGCCTTCAACGATAATCTCCATATCCGCATAGTTGCTCTTTTGCGCAAGGTAAGTCGCTCTATCTGTTAACACATAGCCTTGCTTCTCATTAGCCACTTGAAGGGTATTCCCCATTCCTTGTCCTGTTTCAACATAGTTTGTATTTTCAGTTGGTGTGAGGCCAAGCTTTTCCCAAATGCCTAATTCCTTCTTATGAGTACCAGAGTCATCGCCTCTAGAAACAAAGATAGCCTTATCATCGAAAATCTTCTTGAAAGCTGCCTGCGTTTCTAAGCCTTTAATACCTGCAGGGTCAGCTTTTGGTCCAACGATGATAAAATCATTGTACATCACGCGCTTGTAGTTTTGAACATCACCATTATCAACTAGCTCTTGTTCAGATGCAGGAGCATGTGTTAAAAGAACGTCCGCTTCTCCTTTTACTCCCATTTCAAGGGCTTGTCCAGTTCCTACAGCAACTGTTTTAATTTTGTAAGGATGCTCTTTCTCAAACATTGGAATCAATTCATCAAGAAGACCGCTATCTTGAGTACTTGTCGTTGTTGCGAGAATTAAATCGGTTACTTCAACTTTCTCTTTTTCTTGTTGTGCAGCATTGTTATTGTCTTCCTTCTTAGGCTCAGAACTCCCTGTATTTCCACAAGCCGCTAAAAAGACAAGTAAGAATGCAATCAAGGCTGTGGACATAAAACGTTTTAGCTTCACTATTGTTTCCCCCTATTTGTTTTCGAAAATAATTTTTCCTAATTCCTTTGTGTTATAGCCTTCAAGATTACGAATGCTCTCTTCAAAGGTCGTTAGTTGAATAATATCAAGTAAATGCTGAAGGGGTTCTTCGTTCTTCTTATTCCAGCGCAGAACCAAATCAAACTGTTCATCTTTAATAGGAATGAAATCCAATCCAAGCTGATCAGCTGCCGAACGGATACCCAAAGCCACATCGGCGATCCCACGGCTAATATAAGAAGCTGTTGACAGATGATTCCACTCTTCATTGTCGTAGCCTTTAATGATGGCAGGATCAATTTTCTCCTTTGCTAGAGAGGAGTCTAAGAGGAACCTTGTCCCCGAACCCTTTTGGCGATTGATAAATGTGACATGCTTACGGGTTAAGTCACGAAAGCCTTGGATGTTCTTTGGATTTCCTTTTGCCACGATAAGTCCCTGCTCACGACTTGCCAAGCGAATGACGGTTAGCGGCTCGTGAACAAAGAATAGGCGAATAAAAGGAAGATTATACTCACCTGATGATGGATCAAGAAGATGAATGGCTGCTACATCACAGCTGCCACGATAAAGCATCATAAGACCTTCTAAGCTCCCAATATACGTTGGCTGAATCGTCAAAAAGTCTGCCTGCTTTGTGACATACTTAATGAGATGTTCAATTAGAAAATCATGGCTGCCCGCAATATGTAAAGTAGAAGATTGTTCAGGAACTCTCTTGCTTGAAGGGGCGTCAAGATTCTTGAATCGTTCAATCTCACTTTGCTCAATTCTCATCTTGTTTCCGACCTTAAAGGCTTGCAGCTCACCACGCTTAATTAATTCATAAACGGTATGCTTGGAAATCTTAAAAAGCTTCGCCACTTCATCTGGTGTATACGCTGCATTATTCATTTCAATCACCCTTAGCATTTGCTCTTTTTCAACTTTACAAGATGTTCACCTTATTAACTGTGACCTTTATTACATTTTATTAAGTTACGTTAAGTTTTGTCTAGTTAATTCACATTTTGTACACAATTTAAAGAATCATCTATATGAAAAAGGCGTTTATTTTATCCTTATCATATCAAACCATGTGCTTGGGCGGATAGTTCGCATTAGCAGGAAATTTTTCATAAAATAGATAGAAAGAAGGGGAGAAGTGGTGAAGCATGAAGGATACACATTTATTTTTCAATACGGAGATTGGGGTAAAAAAGCCAGAAAGCATTCGGAATAAGAATACAAGCTGTCCATTTTGTGCAAGAGATGAACTGACAGATATTATCGATACTGAGGGTTCGATTATTTTACTTAAGAATAAATATCCCGTTTTAGAAAATGCCTACCAAACGGTCTTAATTGAGACAGATGATTGCTTAAGTGAGCTATCATTATATTCGAAGGAACACTTAGTCAAACTTTTTACCTTTGCACTTAAACACTGGAGGGCGATGGATGAGAGCGGCGAATTTCGTTCTGTTCTGTTCTTCAAAAATCATGGCCCATTATCAGGGGGGACAATCGCACACCCGCATATGCAAATTGTAGGTTTAAGGAAT
>DLCS01000251.1 GCA_002480735.1 Bacillaceae bacterium UBA7792
CCATAAAATAGTTCATTCCAATCGCCCAAAAGAAGGATAATCGTGGGGCAAAGGAATCGACGTCAATTCCAGCCTTGAGCCCTGTTCGTACATATTCAAGCCCGTCGGCAAGCGTGTAGGCCAATTCAATATCTGCAGGCGCACCGGCCTCCTGCATATGATAGCCGGAAATACTAATGCTATTAAATTTCGGCATATAGGTCGACGTATACTCAAAAATATCAGCGATAATTCTCATCGACATTTCAGGTGGATAAATATACGTATTGCGTACCATATATTCCTTCAAAATATCATTTTGAATTGTGCCGGACAGCTTCTCCTGGGAAACTCCCTGCTCTTCTGCTGTCACAATATAAAAGGCCAGCACAGGCAGGACTGCTCCGTTCATCGTCATCGACACAGACATTTGATCAAGAGGAATCCCGTCAAACAATGTTTTCATATCCAAGACCGAATCGATGGCAACTCCGGCTTTGCCGACATCACCGACAACACGAGGGTGGTCGGAATCATAGCCACGGTGCGTTGCCAAATCAAAGGCAACAGATAATCCCTTTTGTCCCATCGCTAGATTGCGGCGATAGAAGGCATTGCTTTCCTCAGCTGTTGAAAAGCCAGCGTATTGGCGGACGGTCCATGGACGATTGACGTACATCGTCGGATATGGCCCCCTTGTGTACGGTGGCAATCCTGGTAAATGATCAAGCTGCTCCAGTTGTTCACGATCCGCTTCAGTATATAAAGGCTTTATTTTTATATCCTCATTGGTCTCGGAAAAGACCTGATCAATCGACTGATTAATAGCTTGTTCAGCCTTTTGCTTCCAATCCGATTTCCCTGCCTTTTCCTCTGAAAAAAGTGAAATGCTTTTAAAATCTGGCTTACTCATCCGATGCCACCTCCATTTCAGCGATAAGAGCAGCTAATGTTTCATAGCAATTGCTCTTTAAATGGATAAAATCCCTTATCCCGATTTGCAGCCATTTTTCCTCGTTTGTCGGCAAACCAGCAAGATAAAGCTGAATATCGGGATACTCTGCTTTGATTTGCTTAGCTATCTCTAACCCGAATTCCTCGTATTGTTCATTAGATCCACATAGGCAGTAATGCCTGTAATTCGACTCTTTCATAAAAGCTAGAGCCTCTTCAGCCCTATTCACTTCCCCACTTGCAACCCCTTCAATTCCACCAGGAGCAAGAAAGCCATTGACGAAATCAAGGCGTGCTTTATGGGTTCTTAATTCACCAAGTGTAATCAAACCAACAAAGGGCTTTGTTAATGAATCTGCTTTTTTCCTTAGCTGTTCAAAAACCACGGCCAGCCTTCTTTGTGGAATGGGCTCGATAAAACCTCCCGTGAAAAGATCTACCTTTTCAGGTACTTCAAGCTGGTCACCACGGAGATCAGCATAGCGATTGGTTCCAACGATCGTTTGTTTCCTTGTTGATATCGCTTCTTCCCTTTTTGCTCGTACAGCAGCTATTTCTGACTGCAGCCAGCCCTGCTTCAATACTTCGATCATGCCTCCCCTTTCGTCAATGGAAAGAAAGAGCTCCCATGCCTTTTCCGCAAGCTCGGTTGTTAGATGCTCAATGTACCAGGAGCCTCCTGCTGGATCGACCGTTTTCGTCAAATGGGCTTCTTCCTTTAAAATCAGCTGGATGTTTCGAGCGATACGGTCCGAAAAGTCCGTCGTGATTCCTTCTGGCTCATTATAAGGACTCACATGCAAATATTGAACACCACCTAGAACAGCTGCGAAGGCCTCACTTCCAGCACGAAGCATGTTCACATATGGGTCATACACCGTTTTCGTGTAGCTGGAAGTTGAAGCAGCAATGACCATTTCCCTTTTTTCTTCCGCTATCCCGTAGGCCTCCATTATTTTATTCCAGAGAATTCGAGAAGCTCTAAGCTTTGATAGCTCTATAAAGAAGTTTGTACCAACCGCAAATTGGAAGACAAGCTTTGAAATAATCTCCTCGATAGAGAGGTCTCTTCTACTAAGTTCTTCAATATGAGTGACCGCCGTACTTAAGGCGATGGCTAACTCTTGAACGGCGTTTGCTCCACCATTATGATATGGAATCGTGTCAACCAAAATGGTTCGAACATATGGAAGGCTCACTCTAGCTTTTTTAACCGTGTTATGAAAAGAATCATATTTTTCATTGAGGATATTTTCACTAGCCCCCTGTTCTGCAAGAAGAGCGATTGGGTCTTTGGCTATAAAGCCTGTACCGGAACCAGCGTTTGAAAAGCCACTTACTGCTTTTATCATTTCTTCATGGTGCTCCCTTGCATTCACGCTATAAGGGTATTGACCATGAAACTCTTCCATTTCCTTTAATTGGGATAATACAGCGGTTGTAACATCCAATGCAATTGCTGTTTGCCCACTGTCAAATGCTTTGGAGAGTGTTTCTTTTAATGTTCCGTTTTCGGTTGAAAGCTTTTGTGCTACCCTCCATTCCTCTTTGAAATAGCCAAGTGGTTGAAATCCTCTTCTAAAATCAGATTGAGCTGGATATTGGCTTTGTTGGGTTCCTTCAGCCCTTGTATAAAGCGGTTTTAGTTTGATATTTTCATAAGTTTGCTTTTCGAGTGTCTCTATTTTTCTTCCTTTAAGAGACTCTTCACTTTTTTCCTGCCATTCCTCCAATGTGCTTGTCGGGAATGTGTATTCACGCATTTCCTTGACATCCATATAGGCTTCTCCTCCTGTCCAGATTACGAGAAACAGTTGTGCTAAGATTCAAACAATATGTATTATCTTTATTTTATCAATGAAGAGAAAAAACCGCCACCATGGGTGACGATTCCTCTATCATATTCTTCCTAATAAATGGCTATTTTCGCACGGATTGTTGGAATGTCCTTAATACCGGCCATTCCGTTTCATACTAGGCGTGCGATACGCATAGATTGAGCAGCACTTTTCTCCGTTGTTTCTACAGATAGACTACATCAAGCATCGTTTTGTCTAATTATTGATTGTTCAATAGCAACAATGTTTGAGAAAAGAGCTTAATAAATTGGCGTATTCTCCTCGCTCACATGTTCAAGAATTTCCTTCACCCTTTGAAGGAATCTTCCGCAAATGAGGCCATCCAGTACTCGATGATCGAGAGATAGGCAGAGATTAACCATATCGCGAACGGCGATCATGTCATTGATAATGACCGGTCTCTTCACAATCGATTCCACCTGAAGAATAGCAGCCTGGGGATAGTTGATGATCCCCATTGATTGAATGGAGCCAAAGGAACCCGTATTGTTAACAGTGAAGGTTCCTCCTTGCATGTCTTCACTCGTTAACTTTCCACTTCGCACCTTAGAAGCATACTCGGTAATTTCCCGAGCAATACCCTTTATCGACTTTTCATCAGCTGCTTTTATCACAGGAACAAACAAGGCCTCATCGGTCGCAACTGCAATCGAAATGTTGATGTCCTTCTTCTGAACAATTTTATCTCCGGCCCACATGGAATTGATTTGCGGGAACTCCTTTAGAGCCTGGGCGACTGCTTTTACGAAGAAGGCGAAGAAGGTTAAATTAAACCCTTCCTTATTTTTGAAATCATCTTTTACGGAATTGCGATAATTGACGAGATTGGTCACGTCAACCTCGACCATCGTCCAGGCATGAGGGATTTCATGCTTACTGCGAAGCATATTGGCAGCGATCGCCTTCCGTATTCCTGTAACTGGAATTTCTGTATCACCTACACCGACTGGAATAGTAGGTTGAAGCGCTTGCTTTAGATTTGGCACAGGGTCGTGAGCAATTTGCACCTTACTTGGTTGATCTATCTTCTGTATCGGCTGTGGAATATTTCCAGATTCCACAAGCTTTAGAATATCTTTTCTCGTAATACGTCCACCTGCACCTGTTCCTTGAACAAGGTTCAAATCAATGCCATGCTCCTGGGAAAGCTTCAGGACAGCCGGAGAATAACGAGCTCGATTGCTTGCCTCTGTAGCAGCTGGTGCTTCAGATGGACTTTCTTCCACTAATGCTGATTCAGAGTCTATCACCGGTTCATCACTACTCTCGATTTCAACCGTGCATATGATTTGTCCGACTGCAAGGGTATCGCCCTCCTCAGCGATTAGCTCCTTTACCACTCCTGTAAAAGAGGAAGGGATTTCAGCCGTCACTTTATCTGTCATGACCTCTGCTAACGGGTCGTATTTATTTACTTTATCTCCAACAGCAACGAGCCACTTGCTAATGGTGCCTTCTGTCACACTTTCCCCTAATTGTGGCATTTTAATTTGCTCAATGGCCATATGGCAACCTCCTTACGGTTAAATCCTCTAGATTCTAGAATTCAGCTAATTCCCGCATCGCTTTCTCAATTTTTTCAGGATTGACCATGAAAAATTTCTCCATTGTAGGTGCATAAGGCATAGCAGGTACATCCGGACCTGCTAATCGCTTAATTGGTGCATCCAAATCGAATAGACAGTGCTCTGCGATAATCGCGGATACTTCACTGATAATGCTGCCTTCTTTATTATCCTCTGTGACAAGGAGGACCTTCCCAGTTTTTGAAGCCGCTTCGATAATGGCCTCCTTATCAAGAGGATAAATGGTCCGTAAATCGAGAATATGAGCAGAAATTCCCTCGCTCGCTAATTTTTCCGCAGCCTGTAGGGCAAAATGAACACAGAGCCCATAAGTAATGACAGTAATATCGTCGCCCTCGCGTTTGACGTCTGCCTTACCGATTGGGAGAACATAATCATCCGTTGGAACCTCACCCTTGATCAGACGATAAGCCCTTTTATGCTCGAAAAAGAGAACAGTATCCTCATCTCGAATCGCTGCCTTAAGAAGTCCCTTCACATCGTAAGGGGTGGAAGGCATGACAATTTTGAGTCCGGGCTGGTTGGCAAAAATCGCTTCAACTGATTGGGAATGATACAATGCCCCATGAATCCCTCCCCCATAAGGAGCACGAATGACAATGGGACAATTCCAATCATTGTTGGAACGATAACGAATTCTCGCAGCCTCCGAAATAATCTGGTTGACAGCAGGCATAATAAAATCTGCAAATTGCATTTCGGCAATGGGGCGCATCCCGTACATTGCCGCTCCGATACCAACTCCTGCTATTGCCGATTCAGCAAGGGGAGTATCCATTACACGGTCCTCGCCAAACTGTTCATATAACCCTTGCGTCGCCTTAAAGACTCCACCTTTTTTCCCGACATCCTCACCAAGAACGAAAACCTTCGGATCTCTTTCCATTTCCTCGCGAATAGCCATCGTCACGGCATCAATATAAGAAATTACTGGCATTTCATCTCCCCCTTACTCAGCATAGACATGCTTCAACGCATATTCTGGTTCAGCATATGGAGCATTTTCTGCGTAATCTGTCGCTTCATTTACTATTTTCATAACCTTTTCATTAATGGCTGCTTCAAGGGTATCATCCATGACACCGGTTTCCTTCAAATAAGCACCAAAAGTGATGATTGGATCCTTCGTCTTCGCCTCAGCTACTTCATCCGGTGCACGGTAGCTACGGTCATCGTCATCAGAGGAATGCGGAGTGAGACGATAGGAAATGGTCTCAATTAAGGACGGACCTTCCCCACGACGACCACGTTCAGCAGCTTCCTTCACGACCTTGTAAACCTCAAGGGGATCATTTCCATCCACTGTCACTCCCGGCATACCATATCCAATGGCACGATCTGATACCTTCTCACAGGCCAGCTGTTTTTCAATCGGGACGGAAATCGCATATTTATTATTCTCACACATGAAAATAACAGGTAGTTTATGAACACCAGCAAAGTTTGC
>DLCS01000126.1:0-3028 GCA_002480735.1 Bacillaceae bacterium UBA7792
CTGGGAATTGGAAAAGGATTTCATGGGACGAGGCCTATACCATTATCGCTGAGAAAATGGTTGAGCTCTACCGCCGCTACGGTTCTAATCTAGCAAGTGGATTTAATAAATTTTCAGGAAACTTAGGTTTGCTGCATTACGCTGTGGAAGGGATGTTCAATAGCATTGGGCCACATACAAAGACATACGGAGATCTCTGTCTAGCTACTGGAGAAGCAGCTATTAGAGATGCCTTTGGTGATTTCATTAGCCCGATTCCTGAAAATATGGCGAATGCCAAAATGATTGTTATCTGGGGGGCGAATCCTGCTGTTACTAATATTCATCAAATGAAGTTTATTTACAATGCACGAAAAAACGGTGGGAAGCTCGTTGTCATTGACCCAATATATACAGAAACGGCTGCCAAGGCCGATTTATTTGTGCAAATAAATCCTGGTACCGATGCGCTTCTCGCATTAGGAATTGCGGAGATCATTCTCGAAAAAGGAATGGCCGATCTCTCCTTTGTAGAAAATCAAGCAGGATTTCGCGAGTATAAAGAGCTTCTATCAAACACTCAAATTTCAGAGATATGTAAGCACACAGGGGTTAGACTCGAAGTAATGGAAGAGCTAGCGGATTTGTATGGAAATCTAAAACCTGTTGCTACATGGAGCGGGTTCGGTCTGCAACGCAATGAGTTTGGCGGTCAAAGTATTAAAGCAATTAGCTCCTTGGCGGCCATTTCTGGCAATCTTAAGTACGGGGGTGTCTATTATGCCCACGGAGATATTAGCGATTTTCCTATGAATCTCTTAAATTTCCCCGAAAAAAAACACCCAACTATTAAGGACTCAAGAAGGGTCAACATTTCCAATTTTGCCGTGGAATCAAACAGGCTTAAGGACCCGCCACTAAAGCTATTATGGATCGCCTCACGCAACCCGCTTGCCCAGGATCATAATATGAAGGCCTGGAAAGAGCTGATTAGTAGCTTAGAACTAATCATCACGGTAGATTTATTTATGACGGAGACAGCGAAACTATCCGACATTGTTCTCCCTGCAGCAAGTCATTTTGAGGAGGAGGATCTAAACGTCAGTTATTGGCATCATTGGCTGGCAATGAACGAAAAAACGCTCCCTCCTTTCTACGAAGCAAAAAGTGATCTAAAAATTGCCGGGGAACTAACCCAAAGATTGAACGAAATATCTCCCCAATTCTCTACCTTTCCGTCCAAGCTAGAGCCACTAGATTGGATTGAGAAAGAATTGAATGAGAAGGTGAGAGATTTGTACGGAATTAAGAGCTATAAGGATTTATTAGAAGGACCTAAGCCACGGAGGGATGAAAGAAAACAGGAAGGTTTTTTTTCCTTCATTAATTCGAATGATGTCAAAAGGATTTATGATGATTCAGAATGGAGGAAACAGGAAAAACATTCATATCCATTTCGACTGCTCTCCCCGCAGTCACTGCTCCAAATTCATTCACAGTTTAGTAATCTACCCTGGCTCCAATCAACTGTTGATGAAGGAGAAGAAACAATTGTTGAAATAAACGAAAATATCGCCGCAAGCTCTGGGATTTCAAATAATATGAAAGTAAAAATATATAACGAGAACGGTTCAGTTATCGCAAAGACCAAAACAAACCCGCAATTGCCTTCTGATTGTCTACTTGTCAAACAAACAGGAGTGAATTCTATCAACCAGCTTATCGGAATACACGCAGAAATGGATATGGCCCCGACTACAATCTATTTTTATGATAGCTTTGTAGCCATCTCAAAACTATGACGGAAAGAAGACGATCTAGATGACGAAACAAATGGGATTTATATTTGATGCTGATATGTGTATTGGATGTATCGCTTGCGAAGTCGCTTGTCGGAATGAAAATAATACAGAGGGAAATATCCGCTGGCGCCGTGTGTCAAGGCTTACATCCGAGAGTTTTCTGTCTAATTCCTGCAATCACTGCAGCAGTCCAGAATGCTTTCGTGTTTGTCCTGAAAATGCATTTACAAAGCGTCATGATGGCATTGTTCTCATTGATTCCAATCTTTGTACAGGTTGCCAGCTTTGCGTAAATGCTTGTCCTTACGGAGCGCCTCAATATAACTTCGAGACGAATAAGGTCTCGAAGTGTCAAATGTGTTATCCTCGACAGGACAAAGGACTTCCTCCTGCTTGCGTTGAAGCCTGTACAACCGGTGCATTAACGATTGCAGATTTAGAAGAATTCCATGATCCTGATGCGGTACCAACGATTGAGGGATTTCCTGATATCCGCATGACCCAGCCATCTGTGGCTTTTTATTCTGTGAAAGATAGAAAAAGGTATTTTCTTAATAGATAATAGAGTTTATTTGTGGCAAAAGTCACTGACATCTGTTAATATTTGTATTAATATGGATATAATCCCTTTTAAGTAATAGTAAAGGGAAGCTACTATATTCTGATTGTTTTCAGATAAGCAGATCTATTAGGACTTTATTTAAAGGAGCAGTTACCACAATGGCTGTACTTGCTAACGAAAAAAAATTAGTCAATATGATTGAAACATTGAGAAAGGAAATGATTCAATCGGGAATGAAGGAGGGTCTCTCCAGCAAAAAAACAATTGAATTAAGCCAGCTCCTTGACCAATACATGCTTAAGTATCAAAAAACAACCTATAAAATATAAGGACTCTCTCAATTAGCCGTTTAATGTTGAGGGATTTTTTGTTCCAATGAGAAAAGTCTAGGCATAAACCTAGACTTTTCATAGCTACTTATTTTGGTGTGTTTATACCAGAATTCGATACAAGAAGCTGTGCTCTCTTGTTGTTGGTTGCAATGATATAAATGGCTCCGATGGCAATCGCTGCCGCAATGATGGAACCAATATTGAAGATTCCTTTTTCGTTCCACCACACGATTGAGTATCCAAGTGCACCAAGCAATAAGGCATAATAGGTAAATGGCAGAAGTGTTTTTCTGATAACGGTTCCTTCTTTTCCTACTAAACCAACAACAGCCGATGCAGCAACTACGTTATGA
>DLCS01000126.1:3199-5711 GCA_002480735.1 Bacillaceae bacterium UBA7792
CCTGCTGCTCCACCAACTGCTTGCAATGCAACGATCCACTCTGGATTAACCCCAATCTGTGAACCGACATCGTATTGGAACAAGGAGAACATCATATTACTGACCGTGTTACTACCAGCAATAAAGGCCCCGATTCCTCCAATAAAGGTTGCAAAAATTGGCCAAGCATCTCCAACTAATGCTGCAACACCATTCGCAAGTTCGATTGGCATTCTTTCATACCCAGCTGCTCCGCCACCAGTATTTAAGAAAACCTGAACCATTGGGACTGTAAAAATTAAAGCAGTTGAAGCAGAGATCATTGTCTTTGCGGATTGGCTCAATGCACGCCCAAAGGCTTTACCGTCCATTCCATGTAAGAAATATGTGATTAGGGATACTAAGATGAAGATTGCACCAGGTGAGTAAAGAGGTTGAAAACTAGATGTAATTCCCGAATCGAAGATGTTTTCCCATTTTAGCGTCCAAGCTTGACTCCATTCCATAAATGGCAGGGATTTTAATCTTGTTAATATTAAGAAAATTCCGACTAATACATATGGAATCCATGCCTTCCCCATGCTCATGCTGCCACTTTTGTGCGCTATATCTTTAATCTCAATTTTACCAGACCATTCAGGATCCCATTTTGATTTTTCTTCAAAATCCCATACCTCATCCTTTGGCATTAGGAAGCCTTTTTTCGCTGCAAAGATGACAATCGCTAAACCAACAAGTCCACCAACCATCGATGGGAACTCAGGTCCAAGTGTATTTGCTACAATCACATATGGAATCGTCATAGCAAAGGCAGAGAACAAAGCAAATTTCCAAATCTTTAAGCCTTCAGTAAAGGACTTGTTCTTACCGAAGAATTTTGTCATGAATGCAACCACGATAAGTGGAACTAAAGTACCTGCAATCATGTGCAAGATTGAGACTTTTTCAGCAATACTAACAGTTAATGCTAGAAAATCATTTGTAATACTAGGGTCAGCTGCTAAGCCCGATTGAGCTCCTACTAGCATTGGTGTTCCAACGGCTCCAAAGGAAACTGGAGTACTTTGGATGATCATCCCTGCAACAACGGCAGCCATTGCTGGGAAGCCTAATCCAACCATTAATGGTACCGCAACAGCAGCAGGTGTACCAAATCCCGCAGAACCTTCAATAAATGAGCCGAATAACCAAGCTACAATAATAACCTGAATACGTCTGTCTGGTGAAATATCTGTAAATCCTTGACGAATCGTCTTAATTCCACCGCTTTCCTGAAGCGTATTTAAAAGTAGAATCGCTCCAAAAATAATGTACAAAAGTGTTCCTGCTGTGAAAAGACCATGGAGTGAGGCAGCAGCAACATTAGCTCCTGGCACCTTCCAAACAAATAAAGCTAGAACGATTGCGACTACGTAGGAAATTGGCATTGCTTTACTAGCAGGCCAACGAAGCCCTACAAGAAAGATGGCAACTGCAATAATTGGCAGAAGCGATAAAAAACCTAACATGCCTGTACTCATAACATTTCCCCTTTCAAGTTTGTTAATAAAAAATAATAATTTCTACTGTTGCTTAATAAGCAACAAAGTTATACAACAATACAAAAAATGTTATATAACAGATACATCCTAAATAAGATTATACACAGTTTATTTTATGATTCAACAAATATTTTGAAAATTTTTTAAATAAAGTAAAATAAAAAAATTTGTTCGAAATATCTTTTTCAAGGTTTTTCCAAAGTTTATCCTACCCTAGTAGATTTCTAGTAAAGCTAAAATAGGAACAATATTGGGCAAAACCTAAAGATTTCAAACAAATTTTCGTAAAAATTATGAATTTCCAACATAACCGAGTCTTGCGGAAATCAATCTGCCAGCAGTCATCATTTTTTCTTTTAAACGATCCAATCTCTCATCTGTCATTCTCATGGTCGGACCTGAAATGCTGACCGAAGCGACAACTTTTCCTAAATGATCAAAAATTGGAACAGCAATACAGGTGATTCCCGTCTCATTTTCCTCCAAATCCAATGCGTATCCAAGCTGCTTCACTTTCACGAGTTCTTGGAGAAATTCATCCTTGTCGGTTATCGTTTTTTCCGTATGCATGGGCAACCCTTTACGGTCGATGATGTCTAATACAATATTGAGTGGCAAATGAGCAAGAATGGCTTTCCCTACAGAGGTACAATGCATAGGGGCTCTTTTTCCTACCTTTGAATGCATTCTCAATGTTTCATTGCCTTCCAATTTTTCAATATAGACGACCTCTCCCTGATCATAGACAACTAGATGAATAACCTCATTAGTATCTCGCTCAAGCTCAAGTAGGAATGGCTTTGCCTCTGTTCGTAAATCAATCGATTCTAATAATCTTGAACTAATTTCCAGGAATTTATAGCCGAGCTTATAACGTCCTGTTTCTACGTCTTGTTCAACATATCCATATTGCACTAATGTTGACAAAATTCGATAGACGGAGCTTTTATTGATATCGATTTGATTGGCAATCTCTGTCACACCAAGGCCGC
>DLCS01000126.1:5749-11968 GCA_002480735.1 Bacillaceae bacterium UBA7792
CTTCATATGAATGTTTAACTTTCAGCTCCTATCTTTTCATATAGCGTAAATGTGTTTCTTAATACCCCTATTTCTTCAATTTCACATTCAATGATATCATTTGCGCGAACAAATTCCGCTCCAACCGGGCTGCCCGTGAGGATTACATCTCCTGGCTGCAACGTCATTACTTTAGAGAGATAAGAAATCATTTTGGGAATAGAAATAATCATCAATTCTGTTCCACTATTTTGTTTTTCTACTCCATTCACTTTAGCGCGAATTTTTATTTTTTCTATCTCTAGCTCTGTCTCGATTACCGGCCCAAGCGGTGTGAACGTATCAAAGGATTTTCCGACAGTCCAATGGCCAGCCTCATGGAAAAATTGCGGTGCGGTCACATCGTTTCCGATTGTATAACCGAATATGTAGTCGAAAACCTCCGACTCCTCAAGATCTTTTGCTTCCTTTCCAATAATGACAGCCAGCTCCGATTCAAATTTCACTTCCTCACAACCTACAGGGATGTGAATATTCTCCTCAGGACCAATAACGGATGAAGTCGGTTTAAAGAAGAACACCGGAATGTCTGGGAGAGTATCTGGAAGATCTGTCTTTTCCGCGACAAAGTTTGCTCCGATTCCAATGATCTGATTTGGTTCTAGGGGAGCTAGAAACACCGCTTCATCCGTTGAAAAGACTTGTCCCGTATAGGACCAATCTTTGAAAATATCACCTTTAATTTCTCGTATAACATCATTTGCAACGACACCTGTATAGGTAGTCGAACCGACTCTAAAACGCGTGAATTTCATTTTGCTTCTCCTTCGCTTAGTTTTTTTTGAATATACTGTGAATTCATGCGATGTCTTAGCTAAATGAGTCTCTACGATGTTATCTCTTTGGTGGTTCTCTGCTGTTCTGCTTATCTGATATCTAGTATGAAGAAGGAGGCATTCTTTTTCAAGATAGAATGCCTCTATACGGTGTGAATATTTTATTGTCGGTTGGTGCACCAACCCACTAAATTTATCATATTATTTTGCTACAGCAACCTTCGCTTTAAATTCTGCACGGCGACGATGTAGAATTGGCTCTGTATAGCCATTAGGCTGTTCGTAGCCCTTAAATACTAGGTCACATGCAGCTTGGAAGGCAACGGATTCATCATAATTTGCAGCCATTGGACGATAAGCAGCATCTCCTGCGTTTTGCTCATCAACTACCTTTGCCATCCGCTTCAATGTCTCTAATACTTGCTCTTCGGTTACAATACCATGGTGAAGCCAGTTTGCCATATGTTGACTAGAGATACGGAGTGTTGCTCTATCCTCCATCAATCCAATGTTATTAATATCAGGAACCTTCGAACAACCAACACCCTGTTCAACCCAACGGACAACATAGCCTAGAATCCCTTGTGCGTTGTTATCTAGCTCTTGCTGGATTTCCTCCGGTGTCCATGTAGGATTTTCAGCAACCGGGATGGTTAAAATATCATCTTGTAAATCTGCATTTGCAGCCTCTTTGAGTAATTCATTTTGGACTTCAGCAACGCTTACCTGATGATAGTGAAGGGCATGCAATGTTGCTGCTGTTGGCGATGGAACCCAAGCCGTGTTCGCCCCTGACTGTGGATGACCAATTTTTTGCTTAATCATCTCAGCCATCATATCCGGCATAGCCCACATTCCTTTACCAATTTGAGCGTGGCCCTGGAAGCCCACGGAAAGCCCGACATTAACATTAGATTTCTCGTAACCTTGTAACCACTTGGTCGCCTTCATATCGTTCTTGCGAATCATCGGTCCTGCTTCCATGGATGTATGCATTTCGTCGCCAGTTCGATCGAGGAAACCGGTGTTAATAAAGACGACTCTTTCTTTTACCTTACTAATCGCATTCTTTAAGTTAATGGTTGTACGGCGTTCCTCATCCATAACTCCGATTTTTAAGGTATTGCGCTCTAGTCCAAGTAAATCCTCGACACGATCGAAAAGTTCATTCGCAAAAGCTACTTCCTCAGAGCCATGCATTTTAGGCTTAACAATATAGATAGAACCCTCGGATGAATTTTGGAATTTACCAGTGCCTAAAAGAGTATGTTTGCCAATTAAACTCGTCAGAACTGTATCCATGATCCCTTCTGGAATTTCTTCTCCGTCTGGGCTTAAAATCGCATTTGTTGTCATTAAATGACCAACATTACGAGTGAACATGAGGGAGCGTCCCTTTAGGGTAACTTCCTCTCCAGTTGGAGAAGTATACTCTCGGTCAGAATTCATGGCACGGGTCATTGTCTTACCTCCTTTTTTGAAGGTAGCAGTTAAATCCCCTTTCATGAGACCGAGCCAGTTGCGATAGACGTGAACCTTATCCTCTGCATCAACAGCCGCCACAGAATCCTCACAGTCCATAATCGTAGATAGAGCCGACTCCATTAATACATCCTTCACGCCAGCCTTATCTGTTTTTCCAATTGGTGATTCACGGTCGATTTGAATTTCAAAATGAAGGCCGTTATTTTTTAATAGGACTGCAGATGGCTCATCCCCGCTTCCTTGATAACCAACAAATTTAGAATCATCTACTAGACCTGTTGTCGCTCCGTTTGCTAATTGAACAACTAGCTTGCCATTCGCAACGGAGTATTTTTCCGCATCCTTATGTGAACCGTCAGCCAATGGTGCCGCTTGGTCAAGAAATTCCCTCGCAAATTCAATTACCTTAGCACCTCTTACAGGGTTATATGCTCCCTCGCGTTCTGCTCCACCTTCCTCACTAATCGCATCCGTGCCATAAAGAGCATCATAGAGGCTTCCCCAGCGGGCATTCGCTGCATTTAACGCATAACGAGCATTGTCAACAGGTACAACCAATTGCGGCCCTGCAACTAAAGCAACCTCAGGGTCCACATTCTCTGTTGTCACTTGATAGTCTTCAACCTCTGGCTCAAGATAACCAATTTCCTCAAGGAAGCGCTTATATTTTTCAAAATTAAACTCTTTATTTTCTTTATGCCATTGATTCAACTTCTCCTGAATTTCATCACGACGTGCTAATAATGCCTTATTCTTTGGAGCTAAATCTTTAATTAGCGCTTCGAACCCAGCCCAAAATTGATCTTGGTCCACTTGGCTCCCTGGAAGGGCCTCAGAATTAATAAAATCAGCAAGAATTCCTACAACCTGAAGATTTCCAATTTGAACGTATTGAGTCATTGATTCTTCCTCCTAATTCCATTTTGTTTGTTATTACGAAACAGCGTTTCTTTTATTATTTAAAAAAATAATATCATGAAAAAAATGTTCTTTCAACAATTTTCAAAAAATTAATGAGCGTCTATTTATTTGGAGCAGCAAATAGAAAACGCTGCTCCCTAGACCTTTAGACCGTTTTCACAGCCTCTTTTAATTCCTTTTTTACCTCTGCACAACGCCCCGGTGAAGGGAAAAGTTTCCCTGAGTTGAGAAGATTCTTCGGATTAAAGACTTCACGAATATCGGTTTGGGCGATTATTTCTTGATCGGAGAAAACATAGCGCATTTCTTCCTTTTTTTCGATGCCGACACCATGTTCTCCTGTAATGGTTCCTCCGACATCTGCACAGACCTGGAGACAAGCGCTTCCAGCCTTCAAAGCCTTTTCGGTTTCTCCGGGCACTCTCGCATCAAAGAGGACAAGAGGGTGAAGATTGCCATCTCCTGCGTGGAAGATATTTGAAATGCGCAAGCCGTATTCTTCACTAATTTTATTGATTCTTGCTAGAACCTCAGGTAGCTTACTTCTTGGTATCACTCCGTCCTGAACAAGATAGTCTGGAGAGATGGCACCCATCGCACCGAAACCGGTCTTCCGGTTGGCCCACCATCTCCCCCTCTCTTCTTCACTCTGGGCTACCTTTACTTCACGAACATTTTGCTTTCTGCAGACCTCCAAAATTTCATTAATTTGCTCATCGATCCCTGCTGAGATCCCATCCACCTCAATGAGAAGGAGAGCTTCAATATCTCGCGGATGACCTACTGGGAACGCGGCAGCTTCGACCCCTTCAATCGCCGTCTTATCCATCATTTCAAGCGCTGCAGGAACAATTCCAGCAGAAATAATATCTGAGACTGCTTGACTTCCATCCGATACTTTATCAAAATACGCTAATACGGTTTGTTTCGCCTCTGGATTCTTTAGAATTCTTACCGTTATTTTCGTAACAATTCCTAGGGTTCCTTCAGATCCTGTCAATAGACCTAATAGATCATAGCCTGGAGCATCAGGCACTCCATTTGTGCTAATCTCTAAAATTTCACCGTTTGGCATGACGACCTCAAGACCAAGAATATGGTTGGTTGTAACCCCATACTTTAGGCAGTGGGCACCCCCGGCATTTTCAGCTACATTCCCACCTATCGTGCAAGCATATTGACTGGAAGGATCTGGAGCATAATAGTAGCCTTTATGAGCAATTGAGTTGGTTAGCTTAAGATTGACAAATCCTGGCTCTACTACCGCACGGCGATTTTCAAGATCCACACTTAAGAGCCGCTTCATTTTCACCAAGCTAATGATCACTTCCCCATTTAACGGGATTGCACCGCCACTAAGCCCCGTTCCTGCACCTCTTGCTAAAAATGGTAGCCCATGGGCATCACAATATTTCACAATCTCAGCGACCTCTTCCGTATTATCTGGAAAAACAACCGCCCTCGGTAGATGCTTATGAATCGTAAAACCATCACAGTCATAGGCGAGAAGATCGGGTCTCTTGTAAAGAATCCGCTTCTCTCCGACGATTTTCGCAAGATTGATAATATCCTTATCCGTTGTTTGCAAGCCTTTTCTTGCCATTAGTTCCCCCTCTCTTTCTCATCTTCTTTTTGGTATGCCCAATCAAGCAATTGGACGGTATGAACAATTTTTTGATTTCTACCATATTTTTCAACCCCAACGGCCATCTGCAGCATACAGCCAGGATTCCCCATGGAAATCATTTCAACATCGGCAGGCACATTCTCCATTTTGCTTTCTAGGACAGCCCCTGCCATTTCAGGGTTTGTAATGTTATAGACTCCCGCACTTCCACAGCATCGATCGGCATTTGGCATATGCACCATTTCTACCCCAGGTATATTGATTAATAAATCACGTGGTTCCTCCCTTACGCCCTGACCATGGGCTAAATGGCATGCATCGTGGTAGGTAATCTTTGTATTCAACTCTGCCTTTGGAATTTCGTAGCCTGTATCGTATAAGTATTTTGAGATATCCTCTACCTTTTGAGAAAATTCCTCTGCTTTTTCGCGCCATTCTGGGTCTTCCCGGAACAGCTCTGGATATTCCTTCAGCATGCAGCCACAGCCAGCCGCATTGACGATCACCTTTTCCGAACTTCTAAAAGCTTCAATATTCTGCTTAGCAAGCTTTCTTCCTGTTTCACGATCCCCTGCATGCACGTGAAGGGCCCCACAGCAGGTTTGATTTTTAGGGATAGTCACGTCATTTCCGTTTCTTGTCAGCACATTAATCGTTGCTTCATTAATATCGCTGAACATCACATCCATAATGCAGCCTGTTAACATCGAAACCTCATGCTTTGTTTCCCATTTTGCCTTAATCACATCCTGATTTTTGTATTTCTTTTGAACAGGCGTACCGATTTTTGGCATGATTTTTTCCATTTCAACGAGATGCTTTGGCATGACATGAATGAGGCCTGTCTTTCGAACTACCTGTTGTAAACCGCTTTTTTGATAAAATTTAAGAAGACTACCTAAGGAATGCATACGATTTTGATGGGGGAAAAGTCCTTCAAGAATCACTTTGCTGACCGTCCCTTTAAACCCTTTGAGCGGCATCGCTTGTCGCACCTGACCACGAGCCTCCTCAATCAGTCCACCAACATCTACATCAGCTGGGCATGCAGTCGTACAGGCACGACAATCAAGACAAACAAAGACAGGATCGGCAAATTCTTCATCGACTACGAGCCTTCCCTCCGCTACAGATTTGATCAGATGAACTCGACCACGTGGAGAGTGCTGCTCCTGACCTGTTAGTTCATAAGTCGGACAGGCTTCTAGACACATCCCACAGTGAACACAATCGGCCCACTTATTTTCATCAGGCGGATCACTCCATAGGTAATTGCTTAAGCTATTTGTTTGGCAGGATGGGGCCTTTTTCAAATCCAATTCTCTTACACTCAAGGTTATATCCCTCCTACAAATCGTTTAGGATTCAAGA
>DLCS01000089.1 GCA_002480735.1 Bacillaceae bacterium UBA7792
CGGTTAAAGCCATGACGATTGGCGTTCTCGAAAGCTTATCGACCATTTTTTGAATTTGTAGATAGCTCGGACGGAAATCATGACCCCACTGGGAGATACAATGGGCTTCATCGATAGCAATGAGTGGGATATTGAGCTGTTTAATGGTTTCGACAAACTCCTGGGATTCAAGTCGTTCCGGGGCGATATACAAAAGCTTGTACCTCCCATGCATGGCTTCGTTCAACCGCTCATTAGCCTCTTGTATGCTCAAGGAGCTATTAATGAAAGTTGCCTCAATTCCAACCTGGAGGAGCGAATCCACTTGGTCCTTCATTAGTGAAATGAGCGGCGAAATGACAAGAGTTGTTCCTGACAGAACCAGTGCAGGAATTTGGTAACAAATCGATTTCCCACCGCCCGTCGGCATGATACAAACCGTATTTTTTCCTTCTAAAACAGAAAGAATGGCTTCTTCCTGCCCCTTTCTGAAAGAAGAATAGCCAAAATGGGCTCGTAATAGCTCTCTAGCTTGTTGTAGCATCAGTAGCACCTCACTTTTACAGTTATATCGGTCAAACCTCCAATTTCAATATTTCCAGCACCCCGAATAGCTCATCCAGCCTCTTAATCTCAAAATCTGGGACGACCATAGTCCGTTCCTTATCATGTCGGTTAATCCAGACCGATTTCATTCCAGCTCGCGAAGCTCCGAGAATATCCGTCATTAGATTATCCCCAACCATGATCGCCTCGTCCTTCTCGATGCCCATTTGATTCATAGCATGTTCAAAGATCGCTGGATCTGGTTTGCCCCGCCCAAAGGCTCCCGATATGACGATATGATCAAAATAAGGAGCAATCTCTGGAGTCATCGTTAGTTTCGTATTTTGTAAATCTGGTGAACCGTTTGTAAGTAGCAACAGCTTATAATCTCCTTTAAGCTTATCAAGCACCGCAAAGGTATCTTCGTAGACAAATGGGTGCTTCTGTCTTTCCTGAGGAAATCGTTCTGCAAGTTCGGCACCAAATTGTGGATCATCTATCCCAAGTGCTTGTAAACCATTTGTCCACGCATCCTTACGGTAGGCCGGGACAATTGCCTTCATTTTTCGGAAATTGTCCTCCTCATCTAAGAAATTCCCCCAAAGCCCCTCGAATGGATTGATACCGATCATTTGTGTAAAGGGGTACGTTTCGTAAGAGGAATAAAGCTCACGTGCCGCCGAACGAACTGCAAGCTCTAGTTTTTCCGGATCTATTCCGTGTTTCTCCTTTGCCACCAAGCATGTGACCGAGAATGCTTCCTTGACACTTCGCTCGTCCCAAAGTAATGTATCATCTAAATCAAAAAATACCGCTTTTATCATGGCTCTCCCCCACACTTTTTTCCTTTAAGATTACTAGGAATTGCTCAAATAGTAAATCCTGCGTTTTGTTTGTTTTAATTTTTAAATCAGGTATGATAATATTTAGGGAAACGAAATTTCTCGTTGAGAAAGAAGTGTTACTATGATCGAGCAGAAAACAGCAAAGCGAAATCTGATGATCATGTGGTTTGCCAACTTTTTTATCTCAGGCAGCATGACGATGGTTCTTCCATTTATCTCATTATACATTGAGACATTCGGGGATTTTTCAGAAAAGTATGTCCAAAATTGGTCAGGACTTATCTTCGGGGTCACCTTTGTTACCGCCTTTCTTTTTTCACCCATCTGGGGAAGAATTGGCGATCAATTTGGTCGCAAAAAAATCCTCATCTTTTCGGCTTTTGGAATGGCTGTATCGATTTTGTTAATGGGATTTGTTCACTCGGTATGGCAGTTGTTTTTCCTTAGGTTATTCATGGGGATATTTGCAGGATTCATTTCGATGTCCCAAGCCTTCATATCCACGCAAACTCCCAAGAAGATTGCCGGGCAGGTACTTGGAACGCTTCAAACCGGCAGCATTACCGGACAGTTGATCGGACCTTTACTTGGCGGTGTATTGGCAGACTCCTTTGGCTATTCAGCCACCTTTAAATGGACCTCCATAGCCATTTTTATCTCGGCCATGCTTGTATTTGCCACAAAGGAATATAAAATGGAGGATATTAAGGGAACCAAGACCTCCTACACAACAAAAGAAGTTTTTAAGCATATTGCGAGACACCCGCTATTATTGAACGTATTGCTTATCTCAACAGTCATTCAAATTGCCCATTTTAGTATTCAGCCCATTCTCTCCCTTTATGTCAGTGAGTTGCATGGAACGGAAAATCTCGCCTTCTACTCTGGAATTGCCTTTTCTGCGGCGGGACTGGGAAATTTAATCATGGCTAGAAGATGGGGAAAAATAGCCGACTCCTTTGGTTATATCAAGATCCTCATTGCACTCTTATTGGTCGCTGCGATTGTATATTTACCAGGGGCTTTTGTTACAAATATTTGGCAGCTTGTTCTGATCCGTTTTGCGATTGGAATCACCATTGGAGGAATCGTTCCTGTTCGCGTTGCTTATATTCGTCAGGAGGCACCGATTGCGATGCAAGGAGAAGTGCTAGGCTACAACACAAGCCTTCGCTTCCTAGGGAATGTGATTGGACCAGTGATGGGGGGCTTTGTCGCAGGTGCATTCGGCATTTCATCTGTGTTCTTTATTACAAGTGGGTTATTGCTGGTCAGCGGTCTTCTTCTATATTTGGCCAAACAAAGAAATCCACAGCTTGTCAAACGTTCCGCATAAAGGCTACCATCACGGGTAGCCTTTTTAACTAGCGTAAATTAATCTTCTAGCATTGGAATCCTGCCTTTATAATGTGTAACTAATCTTCTATTATGCTCTTCTGAACCATCTACATTACCGCTTTTCAAAACGGGAGGATTGATTCCCTTATCAACCATAATATTAATCGTCTCAACCATGATTCCATTAACGATCGCTGTACCAATTACAGTCGAGCCAGAGCCAAAGGGAACATCGAGGGCAGGATGCTCCATAAGTGTATCCCCAATCTCTATATGATTGTCGATTACAAGGTCAACGGATTGATACAAAAACTTCCCTGATTTATGTCTTGACGGTTGACTTTTTGCATAGCGAGGAGAGGTAATGCCAATGACAAAAGCACCCTTCCTTCTCGCCCTTTCTGCCACATCAATAGGCACTGGATTTCTACCAGATGTTGAAACGACGATCACCACATCCTTCGGTTGTATCGTCATATTCGCCATAACTACCTCAGCGAAATCATCATCCTTTTCTAACTGTGAAGAGCGAACAGCCCCTTTATGAAGCATCAAATCCTCGATCAAGATAGGACTGATCGGCGCTAACCCGCCGGCCCGGTAAAACAGTTCTTCAGCTAGCAAATGCGAATGTCCACAGCCAAACACATGAACAATGCCATCCTCTTGAATACAGGACGAAATCATTTGTGCGGCTTTTTGAATACTGTCCTTTTCATCCTTTTCAACAGTATCTAATAAATCTTTTAGCGCATGAAAATATTGTTTGAACATGCTAAGAACCTCCCACTTTTAGCGATTCAGTTGAATCATAAATTTATAGCGGTCTGCTCGATAAGATGATTTTACTAATTCAACAGGTGTCCCGTCTTTTAAGAACGTGTTTCGTTGAATGAGCATCACAGGTGCACCTGGTTGAATCTGTAAATACTTTGCTTCAAGTTCACTGGCAATGGAGGATTCAATCACCTGTGTAGCATGACTAATCTTCATACCTAACTGCTCCTGAATAAAAGAATAGAGGGACTGATTAACGATCTTCTCAGTAAGACCTTTGATAAAATTGGCTGATATATAATTCGTTTCTAAAGCCATTGGCATATGATCCGCTAGGCGAATGCGTTTTATTTCATATACAGGCCCATACTCTTGAATTCCTAATTGCTTTGCAATCAGACTTGTTGCTGGAATAATTTCAAAAGAAACTAACTGGCTCCCTGGCTTCATTCCTCTTGCTTCCATATCCTCTGTAAAGCTTGTCAAGCCTTGAAGAGCCTGTTCGATTTTTGGCTTTCGCTCAGCCACAAAGGTTCCCTTTCCCTGGATTCGATGCAAATATCCCTCATTTACTAACTGAGTGAAAGCTTGCCTAACAGTCATTCGACTAATTTGAAACATTTCTGCATATTCTCTTTCTGCGGGAAGAACATCACCAGGCTTTAGTTCACCTTTTTCAATTAATTCCTTAATGGTTTCTCCAAGCTGATAATAAATAGGAATAGGGGAATTCTTCTTAATCATGCTCCACAACTAGCATCCTTTCTTTTAAAACTACAAAGTAAACCAACTATTATTTTCCGATGGCAGCGTTATCTGCAATAATTGTAACACAAGGATGATTTCTTAGCGCAGAAGCAGGGAAGTTTTCGTTCACCTCACCGTGCAGAAGGTTGGAGAGAGCCTCTCTTTTGCTTTGACCAGAAATAAGAAGGAGGATTTCCTTGCTTTTCATAATGGTGGCAATCCCCATTGTAATCGCCTTCGTTGGCACTTCAGCAAGACTGGAGAAATATCTTGCATTTGCCTCTCTTGTAGATTCAGCTAAATCAACTAGATGAGTGGCAGAGTCAAATGAAGTCCCCGGTTCATTAAAGCCGATATGACCATTCGTTCCAATTCCTAATAGTTGCAAATCAATGCCACCATGTTCCGCTATTAGCTTTTCATAATTGAGGCATTCTTGTTGCATATCAGGGGCATCGCCACGTGGAATATGGGTATTTGCCTGAACAACATCGATATGACTGAAAAGCTCTTCATTCATATAAAAACGATAGCTATTTCGATCATCTCCCGAGAGTCCAACGTACTCATCTAGATTGAAGGTTGTAACATTCTGATAGGAGGTACCGTTTTCCTTATGATCGGCTATTAAATTCTTATATGTCCCGACAGGTGTTCCTCCAGTAGCAAGACCGAGATTGAGTGTCTTTGCCTGACGAACTTTTTCAATGATATATCTTGCAGCCCGTTCGCTCATTTCTTCGTAATCTTTTACTTCGATCAAATTCATTTCAATTTTCCCCCTTTATATAGGCAAGCTTTCCTCGACAAAATGTCATAAAAACATCTAGATTTTCATCAAGGATGACGATGTCAGCGTCTTTGCCCTTGGCAATACTTCCTTTTCGGTCATAGAGATTCAATTGTTTGGCTGGGTTAGTGGAAACCATCTCAATGACATTCTCAAGTGAGCAGTCGGTATAGGCCATCATATTTTTTACAGCGTTTCCCAATTTTAATATACTTCCTGCAAGGGTTCCATCATGAAGAACTGCTTTTCCATCTTGGACTGTCACGTCTTGACCACCTAGATCATAGTGTCCATTTTTCAAACACTTGGCACGCATAGAATCTGTTATCAAAATCATTCGCTTGCTTCCTTTTTGCTTGTAAGCAAGCTGCACCATTTCTGGTCGAACATGAATTCCATCAACAATGATTTCAGTGATTAATTCATCACGCAAAAAAGCTGCTCCAACAACCCCAGGCTCTCGATGATGCAAACCCCTCATTTGATTAAACAAATGGGTGACATGATTGACTCCTACCTCGATTGCTTCATCGACCTCGTCAAATGTCGCATCGGAATGACCGATGGATGAGACGATCCCATTTTCCTTCAAATAACGAACCATCTCCAAACCACCTGGTTGTTCGGGTGCCAAAGTGACAATCCTAATTCTGTCTTGTGATAATGATTGCCATTTTTTGAAAACATCTAGGTTAGGGTCGATAATATGCTCAAGCGGCTGAGCACCTGCTCTCTTCTTATTTACAAATGGACCTTCCAGATGAATTCCCAGTATCTCTGCCTGTCCGGTCTCCTGCTCTCCACTCATGTACTCACCTACTTTTACGAGCGCCTTTTCGATTTCTGAAGGCTTTTGAGTTATCGTGGTCGCAAGAAAACTAGTTGTTCCTTCTCCAGGAAGTGTAGTTGACATGAGAGTAAGCGCCTCTGTTGTGGCATCCATTACATCGGCACCATTCACCCCATGAATATGTACGTCGATGAAGCCTGGCACGGCTTTATAGCCTGACGGAACTTCAACTACCTCAAATTGCTCTTCTTCTATTAACTCATCGATTGGGCCAAAGTCGACTATTTTTTGTTCTATTATCTTGATATATCCCGTTTCCACTTGTAATCCCTCTGAATAAATTTGACATCCCTTAAGCAAAATAGGTTTATTATTACCATTCATTGATCATTCATCCTTTCGTATAATTGTCCAAGCTTTTATTTTCTGCTAACGCTACTTTGCGAACATTTAATACTCTATGAGTTTTATCTTAGCATCCCCAAGGAATAGTTGTCTATACCAATTGATATGAGAAGTATTCTGGGAATATTACTACACATATGTAAAGTGCTAGCTACTATTTATGTTAAATAAACTTAAAAAATGGTATAGACATCTATATTTAATGAATGATATGATATGCCTGTTCAAAAAACCGCTTTCACATCATTACATTTTTTCAAAAGGAGAGAGCAGCTATGTTAGGTTTTTTACAACGAATTGGAAAATCATTAATGTTGCCGATCGCAGTACTACCTGCTGCGGGACTACTGCTTCGTTTCGGGCAACCAGATTTACTCGATATTGCCTTCATCGCAAAAGCAGGAGATGCAGTTTTTTCAAATTTAGCTTTGATTTTTGCAATTGGGGTTGCAATGGGGTTTGCAAAGGATAGTAACGGTGCCGCAGCACTAGCTGGTGCGATTGGTTATTTAGTATTAACGAATGGTGCTGGAGCTATAAACGAGGATATTAATATGGGGGTCCTTGGTGGAATTATCTCTGGTATCGTTGCCGGACTTTTATATAATCGCTATCATGATGTGAAGCTTCCTGAATGGCTCGGATTCTTTAGCGGTCGAAGATTTGTCCCAATTGTAACTTCGGTTTCAATGGTTATTATCGCAGGCATTGCCGGATTTGCATGGCCACCGGTTCAAGCGGCTATCGATGGACTGGGCAACTGGATTATTGGTTTAGGAGCCATCGGTTCTGGTCTGTTTGGATTCTTGAACCGTTTATTAATTCCTTTAGGTCTTCACCACGTATTAAACAGTCTGTTCTGGTTTGAGTTTGGAGAATATGCAGGAAAATCTGGGGACATTGCCCGCTTCTTCGCTGGTGACCCAACAGCAGGGGCATATATGACCGGCTTCTTCCCTGTTATGATGTTTGGTCTTCCTGCAGCAGCTTTCGCGATCATTGCTGCCGCAAAACCCGAAAAGAGAAAAGCTGTATCAGGTATGTTTATCGGTCTAGCTTTGACCTCTTTCCTCACAGGAATTACTGAGCCGATTGAATTTTCATTCATGTTCATTGCTCCATTACTATATGGTGTACATGCCATCTTGACAGGACTTTCGTTATGGCTTACCTCCATTCTTGGAATTCGCGATGGATTTACATTCTCAGCTGGGGGAATTGACTATTTACTGAATTTTAACATTGCCGAAAAGCCTTTGTTATTATTATTGATTGGCTTAGTCTATGCCGTGATTTATTTTGTGGTTTTCTATGCACTAATAAAAGCTTTGAATTTAAAGACACCTGGCCGTGAGGATGATGTCGAAGAAGTAAAAGAAGATTTATTTGTTGCTGGAAATAACAAATATGAACAAATGGCCAACTATTTTATCCATGATATTGGTGGAAAGGATAATATTACGGTCATAGACAACTGTGCTACTCGCCTTCGCCTAAATGTGAAGGATATGGACAAGGTGGACGATTCTTCCTTAAAAGCACACGGTGCCAAAGGAGTAATGAAATTAAATAAGACAAACCTTCAAATTATCGTTGGAACGGAAGTGGAATTCGTTGCTGACGCGATGAAGAGATTAGATGGAAAAGGTGCAAATCTACCTGCTGCCCCTGAAATGACAGCTCCTTCTGCGCAAGCGGGATTAACATCATTAAGCAGCAATGACTTTGTGATGCCGATTGAAGGACAAATCATTCCTATTACAGATGTGGAGGATCCCGTCTTTTCACAAAAAATGATGGGGGATGGTTTCGCTATTATTCCAACAAAAGGATCAGTCGTCTCTCCAGTTGATGGAGAAATCTTGAATGTCTTCCCAACAAAGCATGCAATTGGCATTAAGTCTGTACAGGGTTATGAAATCCTCATTCATGTTGGTTTAGACACGGTGAAGTTAAATGGAGAAGGCTTTACTGCTCTTGTCAAAGATGGAGATAAAGTCTCAAAAGGACAGGAAATTCTAAAATTTGATATGGAGTTTATTAAGAATTCTGCTCCTTCCATCGTTACACCTGTCATTTTTACAAACTTAACGAAGTTGAACCTGAACAAACAAGGTAGTGTAAAGCAAGGCGATAGCGGGGTATTATCGATAGAATAAAGAGGGAAAAACTCGCCATATTGGCGAGTTTTTCTATTTTACTTCAATATCCGTTAGTATATTTTGACCTTCTTTGTTTTTGTAGTATTCAATAATAACATGTGCATTTTCTTCGATGGCTCCAAAATCTACATCCTTAACCTCTGAAGTTCGTAAAACGATCGTTTCAAATTCGGTGTTGACCTCGATAGAATTATTATCGATCATTCCAACGAAAGCAGCTTCTTCTCGAATCTTCTCAACGTCTGTCTCAGTAGCTTGTTCCTTTTCTACTTCCTCTTCTTTGTCTGCATCAGTGTCCGTGTCTTCTACTCCCTCGTCTTCATTATCCTTTACGGCTTCGCTAGACCCATTTCCTTCGTCTGACCCATTTACCTTCTTATCTGTATCTGCCGTTCCACAAGCAGTCATCATAAGTAAAGCAATTGCAGTTAGAAGCATTAATAATTGTTTTTTCATTTTTTTATCACCTCATCCTTTTAGACGTGTCCTCTTTCAGAAAGTTACAGCAATATTTTGCCCAAGAAAAAAACCAAATACACATAATGTACTCGGTCCCATAAGAACAATACTAGTGCTAGATAGTCTTCTGCTATTATCTTTTATAGCACCTTGCTCAAAAAAGCTTTGGTTCGTTCGTGCTGTGGGTTGTCAAACAACTCATTCGGTACGTTCTCTTCAACAATATAACCACCATCCATGAAAAGAACCCGATCCCCAACCTCGCGGGCAAAGCCCATTTCATGGGTCACGACAACCATCGTCATTCCTTCCCGGGCTAACTGCTTCATAACCTCTAGAACCTCACCGACCATCTCTGGGTCCAACGCCGAAGTGGGTTCATCAAAGAGCATAATTTTCGGCTGCATGGCAAGGGCCCGGGCGATCGCCACACGCTGTTTCTGCCCACCAGATAAGGAATCAGGATAGGCATTGGCTTTATCCTCAAGACCCACTTTTCTTAAAAGCTCTAGCGCTTTTTCCTTCGCCTTGCTTACTTCGACCTTCTTCACCTTTAACGGAGAAAGCATAATATTTTCTAACACCGTTTTATGTGGAAATAGATTAAATTGCTGGAATACCATACCCACTTCCGTTCTAATCTTATTGATGTCCGTTTTTTTATCCGTAATATCTACACCCTCTATTAGAACATGCCCAGCTGTAATTGTTTCTAAGAGATTTAGGCATCGAAGAAATGTCGATTTGCCAGACCCTGATGGCCCAATCACAACGACAACCTCCTGCTGCTTAATATGGGCATTAATATCCTTTAACACCTCATTAGCACCAAACGACTTTTTCAATTTTTCTACTTTAATCATTCTGTTGCTAACCTCTTTTCTAGACGGCTTAATAGGAAGCTAATTGTTAATGTTAAAATAAAATAGATGACCGCTGCCGTTAAGTAAGGCTCCCATACTCTATAATATTTACCTTGCATTGCACGACCCCAGTACATGATTTCTGGAACAGTAACTAGCGCCGTGATCGCCGATTCCTTCAATAGAACAATAAACTCATTTCCAAGCGGTGGAATCATTCTCTTAAAGGCTTGTGGTAAAATGACGTGTCGCATGGCTTGAGTATGTGTCATGCCTAAAG
Source organism: Bacillaceae bacterium UBA7792 (assembly GCA_002480735.1). Classification (GTDB taxonomy): domain Bacteria; phylum Bacillota; class Bacilli; order Bacillales; family Cytobacillaceae; genus Robertmurraya; species Robertmurraya andreesenii. Next base: position 9,982 of record DLCS01000089.1, read on the forward strand.
AGCGAGCCGCTTCCATTTGACCACGATCAATTGATTGAATCCCCGCACGGAAAATCTCTGCAATATAAGCTGCCGAATTTAAGGATAGACCTATAATACCAGCGGCAATCCCATTTGTCGTTCCAATAATCGCTGGAACCACCCCAAAGTGAATGATAAAAATTTGCACAATAAATGGAGTGCCACGGAAAAAGGAAATGTAAAGGAGAAATGGAAAGGCGAGAAGTTTATTTTTCATCATCTTCCCAAGACCGATCAATAACCCGAGCGCCGTTCCAAATATAACTCCTAATAGGGAAATACCTATTGTATATAATGTACCTCTTAAAAAGAAAGGTAAATATTCCATAATTAAGTCAAACCTGAAATCCATATCTTTACTTCACCTCTCCTGAAAAAAAATTGCGTAACTCTTTTTAACGGTTACGCAATTTTGAGTAAGAACCTATCTCTAGCTTTGAGCTTTAAGAGCATCAATATCTGGTTCTTCTCCAAACCATTTCTTATATATTTCGACATATTTTCCATTTTCAAATAATGTGTTGATCGCTTCATTAAATTCTTCCACTAGCTTGCTACCCTTAGGGAACAACAATCCGTAAAATTCCTGTTCAAAGCTGTCATCCGTGATAATGATTAATTTTTGTTCTGCATTATTTTTAACATACTCATCAACTACTGGCTTATCTGCAATAACGGCATCCGCTCCATTGCTCAATAGCTCCTGAATAGCAATTGGCGTTGTCTCAAACGGCCTGATGTCCTTGTGATTTTCGCCTAGAATTGAAGCTGCAATCTCATGACCAGTCGTATCTTTTTGAACTGCGACAACTTTATCCTTTAGATCTGCACCGCTCTTAATTTCGCTTCCTTCTGGAACTAGAATCTCATTCGTTGAAAGATAGTAAGGAACCGAAAAATCATATGTTTGCTTTCGTTCGTCTGTTATCGTGATAGAGGAAATTGCCAAGTCGGCATTTTTACCGTCAATCTCCACAAAAAGTGGTTCCCATCCTACATGGTCAATTTTCAATTCATAGCCGGCTTCCTCGGCTACCGCTCTGGCAAAATCAATATCAAAGCCAAGTATTTTGTCCCCATCCATATACTCCATTGGTGAATAAGCTGCATCTGTTACGAGTCTAAGAGTTTTCTTTTCATCGCCTCCAGATTTACCAGAGTCCTTCGATCCTGTTTCACTAGTACCACATGCAGAAAGGAGTAGCACAAAACCCAAAATCAAAACTAAACCCAACTTTGATAGCCTTTTCACTCATTTTCCCCCTCTAAATATTATTAATTTTAAAATTTTCTATAAATTCTGATATAACATCATTATACTTTCGATATTTTGTTCCTGCAACAAGAAATCTATGAACAAACTACTATATCAAAATTTACTGACATCCTATTTTATGAGGGAGAATGGATGATCATGCTATCACTCGCTAGCTGACCTTTTGTTTGTGTATTTTCGGTTCACGCTCGTGCTTCTTTGATTGAAAAGCAATCCAATAAAGCATAGCAACAAAAATGGCTCCTCCAAACAAGTTCCCAAAAAATACAGGAACAAAATTTCTCAAATAATCCAGCCAGCTCAAGTATCCGGCAAAAATCGCTGTAGGGATAACAAACATATTGGCTACAACGTGCTGAAATCCAATTGCAACAAAGGTCATGGTTGGAAACCAAATTCCAATGATCTTTCCAGAGATATTATCCGAGCCGTAGCAAAGCCAAACCGCCAAGGCTACGAGCCAGTTACAGCCAACTCCGGAGAGAAACATTTGGAGAAAGGTTCCATCTAGTTTATGCTCTGCGATGGATAGCATTTTCCCGAGGAAAGGACCAGTTTCCGTAAGACCAAGAACATGCCCAAAGAAATAGGCAACAAAGATTGCTCCAATAAAATTACTTATAGTGATAAGGATGATATTATGAATCAATTGCTTTGTCTGAATTTTGCCAGCTAGCCGGGCCATCGGCACTGCCATCATATTTCCTGTGAGCAACTCTCCACCAGCAATAAGGGTTAAAATTAACCCAATTGGGAAGACGGAGGCCCCTAGAATCGTCGATAATCCAGCAAGTTCTTCTGATAATGGGGCTGTAACTCGAATATAGAGTAAATAGCCAAGAGAGATAAAAGCTCCTGCCTGAAATCCTAGAATAAGTGATTTTATAAAGGGATAACTAGCCTTCTTCTCTCCATAACCTATCGTGATTTCTGAAATTTCTTCTGGCTTGTAATAAGACATCTAAATTCTTTCCTTCCAATCAAATTATTTATGTGAATTAATTCACATATCCTCATTGTAGGGGAAATTATTCAGAATGTCAGTGAACATTTTTAGTATGTTTTATGAAGAGCTTCCACAATCGATGGCTATTTTTGGGGAGAATTGCGCAACCTCTTTTGTGTCACGCAATTCCCTATTCATTATTGCTGTGCCTTCAAATCGTCAATATCTGGATCTTTTCCAAACCATTTTTGATAAATCTCTGCAAACTTTCCATTATCCATGAGTTTATTAACTGCTTCATCAAATTTGGTCTTAAGCTCGCTCCCTTTAGGGAACATAATGCCAAGATAATCCTTTGTGAATGCTGCTTCGTCTCCAATCACTGCTAGGTTTTGATCTGGATTATTAGTTATATACCCCTCAAGAACTGGTTTATCCGCAATTACTGCATCAGCACCACCATTCATGAGTTCTAGAATGGCTAAGTTAATATCTTCGAATTTCTTAATATCTTTGCTGTTTTCCCCTAAAATCGCCTCAGCTGCTTCTTGTCCAGTCGTTCCGTTTTGAACAGAAATGACTTTATCTTTTAGATCTTCGACGCTTTTAATATCACTACCTTTGGGTACTAAAATCATATTCGATGATGCATAGTATGGGACAGAAAAGTCATAGCCCTCTTTTCTTTCATCTGTTATCGTAATCGCTGCAACAGCTAGATCTGCAATCTTATCTGTAACTTCTACGAACATGGATTCCCAACCAGTATGCTCTACCTTTACCTCATAGCCCGCTTCTTCTGCTACAGCTTTAATGAAATCAACATCAAATCCTTCTACCTTATCCCCTTCCATATACTCCATTGGAGCATAGGCGGCGTTTGTTACAACCTTAAGTGTCTTTTTCTCGTCTCCACCGGCATTACTACCTGCTTCCTTTGTGCCGCATGCTGATAGAATCATAGCAAGGGCAAAAATCATTAAAAAGCTCAGTTTGGTTATTTTTTTCATGATTTTTTTCTTCCTTTCTTGTTTTGTTACCGATATGATATGTTTGTAATTATACTTACATATGATTATTTATGCAATATATTTTTTTAAAATATTATTAATCTATGAGATTGATGTATATATATGAATATTAATTAATAAAAAAGAACGATAGATAACTCCCTACCGTTCTCTTCTAAATATCCGTCTATCTATTCGGTATTCCTCTAATGCCTGCCAATTAATGTTATATCCGATCCCCGTCCCAGCTGGTACTTTGATCACACCATGGTCCATTGTAACTTCTGGCTCAATAATATCCTTTTGCCAATATCGATTTGAGGCCGAGGTGTCCCCTGGTAAAATGAATTGGTCTAGCGTCGTCACCGCAATATTATGGGCTCTTCCAATTCCTGCCTCGAGCATTCCACCACACCAGACGGGGATTTCATGTTTTTTACAATAATCATTGATTTTTTTTGTTTCCGTTAATCCGCCGACCCGACCAATTTTGACATTGATGATTTTGCAGCTGCCTAATTCAACCGCCATTTTCACATCATTTAGTGAATAGATGCTTTCATCTAGGCAGATAGGTGTTTGCAGCTCCTTTTGTAGCTTTGCATGCTCGATGATGTCGGCATGGCCTAATGGCTGCTCAATCATTAACAAATTAAATTCATCAAATCTTCTTAGTTGCTCCTTGTCCTTTAAAGTATAGGCGGAGTTGGCATCAACCATTAAGGGAATATGAGGAAATTCCCGCCTTACCTCTTTTAACACATCTATGTCGTGATGGGGCTTGATTTTTATCTTAATTCGCTTATAACCTTCCAAAAGAGATTTTTCGATGACTTGAAGTAAATCCTTTGTGGATGGCTGAATCCCGATGCTGATGCCAACGTCTATTTCCCGCTTCGTTCCCCCTAAGCAATGGGCAAGAGATTGGTTCTGCCGCCTCGCATAGAGATCCCACACAGCCCCTTCTAGCGCCGCCTTTGCCATATTGTTTCTTCTTATAACGAAAAACCGCTCAGACACCTCATCGGGATGGTTAATTGGAGCTTGAAATAGTAAAGGTATAAGGTAATCTACCATCATATGCTCAGTTGTCTTGACGGTTTCCTCCGTATACCACGGACTAACAAAGGCCACGGATTCACCGTATCCACGGACACCATCCTTATCGATCATCTCGATGACAAAGAACTCCTTATCTTGCATGGTTCCAAAACTAGTGGAGAATGGACTTTTTAATTGCATTTTTAGGCGGTGTAGGATGATTTGTTGGATTTGGATTGGACTGGTTGACATATTGAAACTCTCCTGTTCTCAATAGGATTTTACTTTATGTAGCTATGAATACCTTGGCGATCGTTGAAAAATGATTGTAACTGTCCATAAAAAATTCTAGCAAAAATAAAATGATTAAAGCACTGAGCTACCCAGTGCTTTAATTTTTCTTCAGTATATACAATTCTTTTTCTAGTGAAAAAACCTTCTCACTCAAAAAGGAAAGTTCATTCGAATGGTGTTCAATAATTGCGTAGCTGGTTTGCTTTGTTAATAAATCAAGTTTGTCATTTATTTCTTTAAATCCTATATAAGTCTCTTGGTGCAAGTTACCAAGTGTAGTCTTCATTTCCTTTGTTTCATGTTGTAAATCACCAATTGCAGTTTTCATTCCATTTGTTTCATGTTGTAAATCACCAATTGCAGTTTTCATTTCCTTTGTTTCATGTTGCAAATCACCAATGGCCGTTTTCATTCCATTTGTTTCATGCTGCAAATCACTAATAGCAGTTTTCATTCCATTTGTTTCATGCTGCAAATCGCTAATGGCCGTTTTCATTCCATTTGTTTCATGCTGTAAATCACTGATGGCCGTTTTCATACCCGTTAATTCTTCTTGTAAGGATTTTTGTCCTTTGTCTAAATGATCAAGTTTAGTCAAAATTAGTTCTAACACTTTTTGGTTGTCCATCCGGTTCACCGCCCCAATTTTTATTATATATGTTAACCATGTTATTTCCAATGCTTTTACAAAAGCATAAATGAGTCTCTATATACCGAAAACTGGGAGAGTACCAAAACCTATATGCACCGAATGACAGGCTCCGTCGGTTTCCCTATACCGAAAACTGGGAGAGTACCAAAACAACCATCAAGTTAGAATTAATGCAGACAAAGTTTCCCTATACCGAAAACTGGGAGAGTACCAAAACCGATACTCGGTAACAAATCGTTTGATTTCGGTTTCCCTATACCGAAAACTGGGAGAGTACCAAAACTGGTCGACAGAGCAGCAAACAAAAATCAGAGTTTCCCTATACCGAAAACTGGGAGAGTACCAAAACCCGAGATGGCTTCGGATTACATTTACGAGTGTTTCCCTATACCGAAAACTGGGAGAGTACCAAAACCTCTTGCTACTCAGCTGAAAGAAGAGCAGCGTTTCCCTATACCGAAAACTGGGAGAGTACCAAAACGCATCCGATATCTCAATCTTGATCATCCAAGGTTTCCCTATACCGAAAACTGGGAGAGTACCAAAACTGGGAATATATCCAATCCATCCTACACGATGTTTCCCTATACCGAAAACTGGGAGAGTACCAAAAC
>DLCS01000285.1:0-16198 GCA_002480735.1 Bacillaceae bacterium UBA7792
CATATTACCGCAGGACTTTTAATTTGATTTATTTAAACCGCCGCGAATGCGAATTTTATTTTTTCGGCATGACGGATACACGATGACTTGGAACATCCAATAGCTTCGTGACAGACTCAATAATCCATTTCTTAACTTGAATATTATCAGCTCCTTTTGCGACGACGAGTACTCCTCTAATTTCTGGCTTTTTCGTTTCAAGCACGATTGGAACTTCTTTTTCTCCATCACGGATAATGACGATTTGATGATCCTGTGACTGATCGTCAACCTTTCTCTCTCCACCTTCTCGGTCTTTTTCATTTGTTGTTTGTGAACGAAGAACAGAATTTTTCTCCAATACTCGTTTTTCTGTTGCATCGACATTCACGACGACCATCACATCGCTGACGCCAGCTATTCCCTCAAGGGCTTCCTTTAGCTGATTCTCATAACGTCTTTCATATTCAGCAATCATTTCATTACCTGTGGCCGTTTTCTTACCGAAGACTTCAACGTCCTCTTCTGTTTCCTTAGCATTTGACATCACCGAAGTGCTTGATTCCGGCTTTTTATCCCCTGATAGCATATTGCCAATGATCATGACAACGGCTCCAAGCAAAAGAACAATCACTAAGTAGGGATATTTCTTGTCTCCACTTTCTTCCTTTGAAAATAGCTTTTTCAGCCATGATATCGGTCCCTTGTCCTTCTCCATTTCGCTATCTGCTCCCCCCTTCTACGACGATTTGAATCTTTTCTTCTTCTACATCCCATTTTTCAGATAAGAGTGATGCGATCCTTTTGCTTTCCTTTGCTTGTTGCACCGATGGAGGAGGTTCATTTGTATTAATCTCTACTTTCTTTACGACCTCGACTGCCTGAGCCTCAGCTTCATGCTGGCCCAGCCGGACGATAACCGATTGCAAGCTCTCCAAAAAATCGCCAGGGCTGTTCTCATCCACCATGAATTCAATGTCCGTTATCACGTATCCGTACTGCTCCATCAACTCCTCTTCTACGTTCGCTTCAAGTTGGACAGCCGTTTCTTCTAAAATATATGCACGAGTGGAGGCTTGTATTTCTTTTTTATGCAAATCTATTAAATTTTCCATTTTATCCTCACCCTTTGTTTGCATAGCTGGGATCGAGGCGAGTGCAGATTCGAGATCATTGGATAATAGTTTCAAAATGGGAGATAAGATGATCGCGATTAACAACAAGCCTGCCACCATCTTCGTGTATTTTTGCATGCTCGTATTCGGCAGAAGTAAATCAATTATCGTGGCGATGAGGACAAATATGATAATATTCGTAACCCATTCTGTAATAAAATCCATACTCATCCCCCTATCGAACCATTAATGTTAAGTTGCCCGAGGCAATCACGACCGTAAGGCTAAGAAAGAACATGAGTGAAACAATGGCTAGCGCAGCAAAAACATAGATGATGCTCTTACTGATTACATCAAGGCACTTAATAATTGGCCCTCCTCCAAGCGGCTGCAAGATGGCTGCAGCAAATTTATAGATGAAGGAAATCATCAGAATTTTTAACGCTGGAAAAGCAACAATCAAGAGCAGGATTGCTACTCCCGCAATTCCTACTGTGTTTTTTAGAAGGACGGATGCACTGATGACTGTGTCCGTAGCATCAGTAAACATTCTGCCGATGACAGGGATGAAATTTCCCGTCAAGAACTTTGCGGTACGAATCGTGACCCCATCTGTAATCGCTGCTGAAGCCCCTTGCACAGAAATGACTCCAAGAAAGACTGTTAAAAATAATCCTAAGAGGCCAATGCTCCAATTCCGCAGCAGATTTCCCAGTTGAGTTACTTTGTAATGCTCGGTTAATGTGCTGACAATGTTTAATATGGCCGAGAGGAAAAGCAAGGGTAGCACGATGTACTGGATAAAGGTTCCACTCATATTCATTAAGAACAGTATAACCGGATGGAAAAACGCTGCCGAGATTAACCCCCCCGAGCTTGCAATTAACGCAAGAAGAAGCGGAATTAAAGCGATGATGAATGAGGTCATCGTCTGAATCGCCTCAGTTGCATATTGGATGGCAACATGGAAGCTATTCAAAGCGATGATGATAAGCACCATGAACACAATCGAATAGGCAACTTTGCTGACTGTGCTTTTTTCAAAGGAATTTTGAAGAGTCTGTAGGAACATGGAGAAAATAGTCAGCATGATCAAGGAGCCAAGCAGCTTTCCATTGACGATGAATTCATGAAATAGATATTTCAGAAATCCGAAAAACCATTCCTTAAGAGAAAACTCTTTCTCCCCTTTGATAAAATCGTATAAACTTCCCTTTTGGCTTTCCGGGAGAAAACCACCATAATTTTGCAAAATATCCTCCCAATACCCTTTTAACTCATCTAAATTTAGGGTCTCGAGCTGTGTATCGACCAGTTCCTGAGGATTCAATCCTTCATTGCTCGTTTCCTCAGCCCCTGCTTGTCCACCTGGAATGATGAGAAAAACTACAAATAAAAAAACCAATGATAATACCTGCGTCCATTGCTTCATCCTTTTCACCTGCTTAGAAAATTAACTTGGGATTAGTTGAATGATCGTTTCAATTAGTACGGTTAATATTGGGATAGCCATGGCAAGAATCAATATTTTTCCAGCAAGCTCAATTTTTGAAGCGATAGCCCCTTGACCAGCATCCTTTGTAATTTGCGAGGCAAACTCTGCGATATAGGCTATACCAATGATTTTGAGAATCGTTTCGACATAAATGATATTGATCTTTGCATTGATCGCTATCACTTCCAGCATGTGAATCACGGCATAAATTTGGTCAATTAGAAACAGGAAAATGGAACAGCCGACAAAAACAATTAGCAAGAAGGCGAAATTTGGCTTCTGTTCCTTGACAATAAGAGCAAGGAACGTAGACACAAGTGCAATTCCTACAATTTGGATGATCTCAATCTCTAAGCCCTCCCTACCCTTGGAACAAAAATACTGACTTAATCTTCTGGAATAAATCATCGACAATCGACGCAACCATAAATAAGATATAAATGAATCCAAACAATGTAACCCACTGGGCATATTCCTTTTTTCCAACCTGATCTAGAATGGTATGTAGGAAGGCGACTACAATTCCAACTCCAGCAATTTTAAAGATGATGTCTACTTCTAAACCCATGAATTTTCCTCCTAAGTGCTAATATGTCCCAGCAATTATCTAATTGATTACATTAAGAGTATGACGAGCAATAATCCCGAAAGGAACCCCAGGCTTTTGACCATTTTTTCGTATGTTGCCTGCCTTTCGTATGCATCTGCCTCTTCTCGCTCAAGATGGGTTAAGGCCAGCTGAATCTGCTTTTGTTGTGAAAAGCGGTCATGACGGCCGAGGGTTTCCCCAAATTGCCTCATGATTTCATACTCGCCCTTTTTTAATGCAGTCAGCTTCCAAATTTCTTGTAAGCTTTCCTCCCAGGCCTCTTTCACCGTTGTTTCCGAATGGGTTAGTTTTTCAGTGAATGCCTCAAAAAATAACGATATCGGCTTTGTCATTTGAACAGACAAGCGTCTTGATGCCTCATGCAATGGGGTATGTCCAAACATGATCTCTGCCTCCAAAGACTGTAAGGCTGATTTCAATAAACGAAGCTGTCTCGGCCTTTCATTAAAATGTCTTGATGCTTCAAATCCCGTCCAGGTGGTTGCGATGATGATGATCACCGCCCCGACAATTTTCACCATCTATGTCACTCTCACTTTTTCAACAATTTCTAGACCATTTTCATTCTTAATGGAGGAGATCGTTCCGGGCCCTTTCGCACGATTTAATTCAATAAACCGCTTGAAAATTTTCATTTCGATGAGCGGCTTTAAGATGGGACGATTCTTCACTTCTTCAAAGGAGTTGCCATGGGTGGTCATAAATAGCGTAATCCCCGCATGAATCGCCTCCATAATCGCATCGCAATCCTCTTTTCTACCAATTTCATCGACAACAAGAATATCTGGACTCATGGAGCGAATCATCATCATCATTCCTTCTGCCTTCGGACATGCATCCAATACATCGACACGTGGACCAAAGGTTAACTGTGGAACCCCATTGACACTCCCAGCAATTTCTGACCTCTCATCAACGATTCCGACTTTTAGTGGCAAAAAGCTGGAGCTCCCACCAGAGATAATCCTCGCAAAATCCCTAAGAAGTGTAGTTTTGCCCGTTTGTGGCGGACCAATGATCATCGTGTGAAGCCATCCATCCTCAAATATGAATGGCGTTAAGGACTCCGCAATTCCCATTTTTTCTCTAGCAATCCGAATGTTGAAGGAAGCAATGTCTCTGATTGCCTTAACGGCACCATTTTCCAAGATGACCTTTCCAGCAAGTCCAACACGATGACCTCCCGAGATCGTAATATAGCCTCTTTTAAGCTCCTCTTCCAATGTATAGATCGAAAAATGACTAAGCTTATTTAAGATCTGAACACAATCCTCTTCCTTAACAACATAGGGCAAGAACTGTGGACTCCCTTGAATGGCTACTTCAATCGGTCGATTCGTTCGAATCCGAATTTCTTCTATAGCATGGAGTTGTTGTGGAGGCAGCTGGCTCAATATTTCAACAATACGGATTGGCAACATTTCTATAACTCGTTCCAAAATGAAATTCCTCCTTAACAAGCGAAGAGTCTACCTACTTGGCCTACTAAAAATGTATGCCTGCTTGGACACTTTATGACTATGTTCCAAAGAAAGGAGGCTTCCTATAAAGAAAAATTAAGCAGCCACCTCTTTTGTTTCATAAAATGGAATAAATTCATGAGAAAAATGGGGGAAAATACGATGTACCATCATTCATATCGTTATCAAATGAATCCAAGTGTGAGAGCGCAAAAAGGGGAAATCCATGTCACTGGAGAGGGGAGTGTTTCCCTACAGCCAACGATCGCTAACGTCTGGGTCGGGGTAGAAACAGAGGATGTAGAGTTAAGTAAGGCGCAAAAGAAAAATTCATCTCATATATCACAGATCATCCAGGCATTGACTGAGATGGGTATTCCTAAAGAATTTATCCAAACGACAAGCTTTACGATCTATCCGATGTACGATTTTGTGGACGGAAAACAAACCTTTAGGGGATATCGGGTGGAGCATATGCTACAGGTTACAATACAGGATTTAGATCGAGTTGGTGCTGTTGTCGATACAGCTGTTCAACATGGGGCGAACCGGGTTTCTAATATCTCGTTTCATTTCGCTCATCCCACAAAAGCTTATCAGGTAGCCCTGCAAAAAGCAGTGCAAAATGCCATCGAAAAAGCTGATACGATTGCACATTCATTGCAGGTTCACTTAGATAAAACACCTATTAAAATCACAGAGGAGTTCAAGTTTTCTGAAGGACCCCAGCCTTTTGTGGATTCCCCAATGGTCAAGAGTGCGAGTACCATGCAAATTGAGCCAGGAAAACAGGAAATAAAAGCACGAATCTCAGCTGTTTTTTTGACCAACATCTCATACTAAAAACCATTCATTCCCACTTGAGATATCGTTTCTTATCCTGTAAGATAATTAATAGAACGGCTGGGTTGTTCGTTTGTATATGAAGTTTCAACCTTTAATGAGTATAAGGGAATCCAATATAAGAAGCATAGACAACAAGCCTTCCTTTCGTTAAGGACGTTGAAAAGTGGATTGCGGATACCCACCTGGGAGAGCAGGTTATGAAACTCCATAATTTCGGCGGCAACTGCGGCTTATAATTAGGAATTTAGAAAGCAATGGTCAGTAGACTGTTGCTTTTTTTGTACATAAGGAGAGAAAATGCGTGAACAATAAAGTGGAAAGGGGTGTGTACATATGGTGAATCCAAATCGAGAAAAATTCTTGAAGGCACAAAAAGACTTTAAGGATGAATATTTAGAAGGGGCTAGAGACAACCGTACCGAAATGACCTCAGACCCAGCCTATAATAATAAAAATGATACGGACATCTCCGTTGGAGCAACAGGGAGAGAATATCCACGAAAATAAAATAATCCCAAATGGTTTGCGCCATTTGGGATCTTTTTTTTACGCTCTAGAAACATAAGTTCCTTCAGATGTATTGATAATTAAACGATCGCCTTCATTGACGAAGAATGGAACTTGGACAATTAGCCCTGTTTCAAGCTTGGCTGGTTTTGAACCACCTGAAGCAGTATCACCCTTGATGCCTGGTTCCGTTTCAACAACTTCTAATTCAACCGTATTAGGCAATTCAATTCCAAGGGTTTCACTTTGGAACATCATAATATGAACTTCCATATTTTCCTTCAAATAATTCAATTCTTCTTCAATCGCACTTGTTGGCAATTCAATTTGATCGTAGGATTCATTATCCATGAATACATGCTGATCACCATTTGCATATAAATACTGCATTTTACGATTGTCAATTTGTGCTTTAGCCACTTTCTCGCCTGCACGGAATGTTTTTTCTTGAACAGCGCCGGTACGAAGATTACGAAGCTTTGAACGAACGAAGGCAGCACCTTTACCTGGCTTCACGTGTTGGAAATCCATCACGCGCCAAAGTCCTCCATCCACTTCGATTGTTAGGCCTGTACGAAAATCGTTTACAGAAATCATCCAAAATCCTCCTAAAATTTACAAAATAATGAGTTCTTTCGTCGAATGGGTCAGCGCTTCATTTCCATCCTTAGTAATGATCGTATCATCCTCGATTCGAACACCACCAAGGTCTGGAATATAAATCCCTGGTTCCACTGTCACAATCATACCGGGCTCAAGCTTCATCTCTGAACGATATGAAAGGGCTGGACCTTCATGAACCTCTAGTCCAATCCCATGACCTGTTGAATGCCCGAAGTATTCACCATATCCCTTTTCAGAAATATAATCTCTTGTTAAGGCATCTGCTTCCTTTCCTGTCAATCCAGGTTTGATTCCTTCCATTCCTAATCGTTGGGCTTCATAAACAATTTCATATATTTCCTTAAGTTTTGGATCAGGTTCTCCTACAGCCAAGGTTCTTGTAATATCGGAAACATAGCCTTGATAGTAGGCGCCATAATCTAACGTGACAAAATCTCCTTTTTCGATGATTTTATCCGTCGCAACCCCATGAGGAAGGGCAGAACGTTTGCCTGAAGCAACAATGATATCAAAAGAAGAAGAAGTGGCCCCTGCTTTTCTCATAAAGAACTCTAGTTCATTCGAAACATCAAGCTCTGAAATACCTGGTCGAATGAACTCCAAAATATGCTTATACGCCGCATCGGCAATATCCGCTGCCACCTTTAATATCTTAATCTCTGCATCCGTCTTAATCAAGCGGATTTTTTCAATTAATCCTGAAACCGGAACAAGCTCGGCATCAACCGCTTCCTCGTAAGCTGCATGGCTTGCGTATGTAACATGATCTTGCTCGAAGCCTAATTTCTTGATCCCGAGCATCTTGACTTGTGCAGCAACCTCTTCTGGAATGATTCCGTTATGCTTTACAATATCGAACCCTTCACATTGTTTTGTCGCTTGCTCGACATAACGAAAATCGGTAATAAACTGTGCATCTTTTTGGCTAATTAAGACTACACCGCTTGAACCCGTAAAATTTGAAACGTAGCGACGATTATGATCGCTCGTTATAAGGAGTCCGTCGATGTTGTATTTTTCCAGTTCTTCACGTACCTTCTGCAATTTGTCCAAATGTCCTCTCTCCTTTAAGAATTCCTAGCATTTTTATCCATTGCAGTATGCAAAAGATTCTTCTTCAAGAATATTCTATCATATTGTTTTTTTTCACGACTATTTTTTTCATGAGGTCGGAATTTCTTTATCTCTTTTTTCCCTGTACTGCTGTTCCTCAAATTCATAAGAAATGGAGAATCCAATAAATGTACCATAGAGTACGTACAAACATATTGATGTAATAATAGTATCTCGGTCCAATTGCCTAATGGGCTCCATGCTAGGAAAAATAGGATTAAGGACTAGAAAAACTAGAAAGAATAAGGCAATCCCATATCCAATTCCGGCAAATATACTTTTGATCTTTTTCAGTGCCACATAATAAATCAGCGCAGCAACAATTGAAAACACCCCGATAACGATGATTGAGATTACTGTACCCAACCATTGCTTCTTCCAAGCTCCAAGTGCCCAGGGCTCTAAGACAACGTTGGGGTGTATCTCTGTGAAGTTAAAGACATACGCCAAATAGCCGATTCCACCCCATAGCAGTCCACCAATAAACCCTGTCCAGAGTGTCATAGTCAGAAGAGACATCGGCTTTTCCTTCTGATTTTGTTCTAATTTCGCATTTTCCTCTGCCATCCTAGCCACCTCCATTTATTATTATGTCCTAGCCAGACGATTCACTTTCATCCAAATGGACCACTTGATATCTATTTCCACCCGAAAATATTCCTTCTTCTCGGGAAAACGTATAGAATTGTGGAGGTTTTCACCGTTTTTTAGTAGAATATAAATAGCATCACTTTTAGTTTTGTTATTTCGCAATTTTCGCAATAGTGTGTCAATATTATCAATTTATGCATAAATTAGTTATAATTAGATATGGGCTCCGATTTATGTAAAAATTTCAGGCTGTTGTTTAAAAAGGGAAAATTGTGTATATGATGCTCATAGGGAGGTGGCTTTATTGAAAAATCGGACTTCTTTTTATTTTGTGATAGGGCTGATTATGTTAGCGATCATTGGAGTAGTAAGTAGATTTATATCAAATCCGATGGCATTTATCCAAGGCATCTTTATTTTCCTTATCATTGGATTCGGTATTTTCTTTTTAGTTCGCCGCTTTTATGGAGCTAACCCCGCAAAAAGTGAGCAAAGTGCTTTTAGGAAGGCTGCAAAAAGATCGAAGAAGCGATTTCAGCAAAAGGATAGTCGAAAGCCTGCTGCAAAGACAGCGAATAGCAATGTAAGTACACTGAAGAAGGTTAAAAATAAACCAAGATCCGCCGCTCATTTAACGGTGATTGAAGGAAAAAAAGGGAAAAAGAAGAAACGAGCCTCATTTTAGGTTCGTTTTTTCTTTTGGCTGTGTTAGTCTTCAGTATTGATTTCAGCCTTATACGTGCACGTGAACGGGTTTTATTCGGTACGAGTAACTTAGAGAACGTATAAGTATAAGGCGATATCAAGTTCAACATTAAAATATACAGCGCCCTCTTTTTAGTAGGACCATGAGCAAAGAAATTTTTTTGCTCTTTCATAGCCCGCATTAAATAATATCTCTTTGTTTTCAGGGGATAAGTCAAATTCCGTTGTAAGGATCCCTTCGGTTGGGATAAAAATGATATTTCTTTCATGCTTTCTCGAAATATACCGAGAATCATGGGCGTCCTTCATCGTTTCAAATAATGCTTCAAAAAGCTTAATGGCATTCTTGATTTCATTTTTAGGTCGTTCATTGAGATGATGGCTTAGTTTTATCCCTAAAACAGGCCTTACCTTTTTCACATTTTCCTTATCAAATAACCACATTGGAAAATTGCTTAGTACTCCCCCATCGACAATAATGCTTGGAGAACCTCCATTTTTTAATTTAACCGGTTCAAAAAAATAAGGAAGGCTACAGCTCATGCGTATCGCTTTAGCAACTGAGAATTCTCTTGGATCTATCCCATAGTGTGGAAGATCATCAGGGAGCACAACTAAACGGCCATTCGTCAGGTCAGAGGCAATCACTCTTAAGGTCTGAGGGGGAAGATCCGCAAATGTTTGGATTCCACGTACTTTAAGCTTCGATACCAACCAACTCTCGAGTTCATTTCCTTTGTAAAGACCCATTTTCCAATATAGCCAAAACCATTTAGCCACCGGTGTCGGGATGAGCGTACTTCGAGAATCTAGAAAATTGCTCAAATCCAATTCATCAATCAACTGCAAGATCTCTTTACTTGAATACCTGGCAGCAATTAAAGCCGCAACAATAGAGCCCGCACTTGTCCCAGCGACCCTTTTGAACTGCAGTCCCCTTTCCTCAATCGCATGGTATGCTCCTACGAGCGCAACTCCTTTGACCCCTCCACCAGAGAAAACCCCATCAATATACATGGCTGCCACTCCCTAGATGTTAATCATATTCTTTCATTGATACATCTTTAAGCGGAAACGAATCAAAATAGTACGTCGGACAGGGAAGTTTTTTGTATTTTTTTGTGGGGGCTTTTGTAATTTTTGGGTGGTGCTGTTTGCTTGTTTTTTCCCATTTTGGAATTTTACTGCCCTGTTGGTGACCGAGCACTCCGTTTTTTCTCCTACTTTGGAATCATACTGCCTCTTTGATGACCGAGCACTCCAACTTTTCTCCCAGTGGGGAACCTTTCAATCAGTTATCCTTGAATTCACAAATACAAAAAGAGGATGGAATTCTCCACCCTCTAAAAATTGCTTATAGACCACATTTTAATTGTGCATTACAGTTTGTACAAGTATTACAGCCGCCGATTTCTTTCACTTGTCCTTTACGGCAGACTGGGCAAGTATTCCCTATTTCAGAGCCAATTGTTACATCTGTTGACCGTAAGTCGCTAATTGTATCAACGAGAACCACATGCTGCTTTTGTGTTTCTTGTTTTAGTGGTTTCTCATCAAAGCTATTTTCCTCTGCTTTTAACGTTAATACTTGTGTATCACGTGAGCCATCCACATAAACAGTGCCACCCTTTGCACCACCACGGTAAAGTCGTTCGTACACTTTTTCAACCTGTTCTACACTATAACCCTTCGGTGCATTAACCGTTTTACTGATAGAGCTATCAATCCAGCGTTGAATTACACATTGAACATCAGCATGTGCCTCTGGAGCCAGTTCCATGGCAGTAACAAACCAATGCGGAAGATTGTTTTCGTCTGCTTCTGGATGAAGATTTAAGTATTCTTGAACAATATCCGCTTTAACCTCAATAAACTTACCTAAACGCCCACTTCTAAAGTATGAGAAGGAGAAGTAAGGCTCAAGGCCTGTAGAGACCCCAACCATTGTTCCGGTGCTCACAATTGTTACTCTCTATTTCTAGAGGGTGGGATTATTAGTACCCACTCCATATGTCGCCATATGGGTCAGACTATATCATCAACCATTTTCTTAGAATGTCTGTTTCTGTGACAAGGATACTCACACAATGAAATTAAATTTGATAGTTCATTTGCTTTCTTCCAGTCCCCTTCAAACTTCCTAAAGGGGATAAGATGGTGAACAGAAAGCTCAGAACCATATTCATGTTCTGTGATACCACAGTCTTGGCATGTATAATTGTCTCTAGCTCTTGCTTTTCTCCTTTGACTTAACCAATTAGGACCGTAGTAACTTATGTCTCCTCCAGCCCATGTTCCGCTATTCTCACCTGCAAACATTGCACTTTTAGAATAGAAAGTTCCCATACATTGAATAGAACAGAAATTTAACGTTTTTATAATGGAAGGTTTCTTTTCAATTTCTCTACCACAATTCGAGCAAGGTAATTTAACCTTTTTGCTATATTGTGTCTTACCTCTTCTTCCATTAGCCCTACCTAGACAACTTTTTGAACAATATTTCGCTGTTTCTCTTCTATTCTCTGGAACAATAAATTGTTTACCACAAATCTCGCAACTTTTAGTTACATCTTTTCTTAAGTGTTGGTTTATGAGGTGACCATTTTTTATTTGGTAAAGTCTTTTGCACTCATGATTACAGAAATTATTCTGTCTTATTATAGAAGGCTTTCTTAAAATTTCCCTTAAACAATAGGAACATCTAACAGCCACCTTTTTACTCATTTCATCCCAAAATGCAGGAGGATTCTTTTTCTGATAATCAGTTTTGCAAGCTCGAGAACAATATTTCTTCCTTTCGTACTGACTGGGTTTTACAGTTATTTCCTTGTCGCAATTCAGACATTTTTTCTTCAAAGAAATCACCTGCACTGTTTTATTTAATTATAAAACAAGAACAAATGTTCTTCAATATGAATGGTTGCTCGGCATGTAGTCGTTGAAGGGTCAGCCACGACTTCCCTGCGGATTGTCTGGTAGCCATTTAGGCAACACTTTTGCATTTTTACCTATCATTGGCTGGCAAGGCCAGGTAGCAAAAGATTCTCCAGAGTTTCCCGCATATAGCCAAGTTTACGCTACATTTTTACAAATGTAGGGGGCAACTTGTTTACCCGTCGGAGCAACAGTTAGTAAGTGTGAGTTGCGAATACCGTGTTCTAGAATCGCTTCTCTAATATCTTCCGGCATCTTTTTCATATACCCAGTTTCGGTAAAGGCTTTACGAAGACGATTGGTTTCTTCATCGGTTTCACCAACTAGGAATGGGAAGCTTCCCTTCTCCTTTGCAAGCTCGATAGAAGTTCTGTAAGCAGTAGTGGCAATCGTTTCGAAAACCTTATCAACAAGCTCATTTCCTTTTTCTGAACCATATTCGGTTTCACAATAGATAAGTAAGTCATGTAGGCCCATCACACCAAGTCCAACACGACGCTCCCCAAGAGCTTGTTTCTTATTTTCTTCTAAGAAGTATGGTGTAGCATTAATGACGTTATCCTGCATGCGAACACCAACTTCAACCGTCTGCTTTAGTTTTTCAAAATCAACTGTTTTGTTTTCCTTATCTGCCATTGCAGCGAGGTTCACCGCTGCTAAATTGCAGACGGAAAATGGTGCGAGAGGCTGCTCGCCACATGGATTCGTCGCAACGACCTTTTGTCCGTATGCTTTTGCGTTGGTCATGTCGTTCGCGTTATCAATGAAGAAAATTCCTGGCTCTGCTGAATAGGTAGCACAAATATTGATAAGGTTCCATAATTCCTTCGCTTTAATTTTGCGATAGACACGAACCTTATGTCCCATCTTTTCCCATTCGCGCACATCCCCAACTTTGTGCCATTCTTCATTATAAATCTTCATCTCTTGAGCATTGTAACGCTCAACATCAGGGAAACGAAGCTCATATTCAGCATCATTTTCAACTGCGTCCATGAATTCCTTCGTCAAACAAACAGAAATATTCGCACCAGTCAGGAATTCTGGGTTATGGACGGAATAATTTCCACCTGTCGTTAGTTTCTCCTCGGCTTCAGCAATGATTGCTTCACTAAATCCACCTAAGCCTGGAATGCTTCTATAGTTTAGAATCCCTTGATACATCGCTTTTTCTTGCTCTGTAAGCGGGGTGAATTTTAGCTTTTCTTTTGCATATCTCTTGATTGTTTCATCATTCGTCGTTTCAAGTAAGAAACGTAAAATTCTTGGATTTTGCATCTTTGAGATAATGAATTCGATAATATCAGGATGCCAATCCGAAAGCATAATCATCTGTGCTCCACGCTATTTGTTACACCTCATTTTGAGGGGTGTGGACATTTCTGCCACACTCTTGCACTTTCATGCAAGTTCAGACTATATCATCAAGGAAGAAAACTTTTCATATCTCCTGTTTAATTTTCTCAATTAATTCTTCCTTGTCTCGCGCCCCATAACGCCGTCTCCGTGCGTTATAGTTTACTCCTTCCATATCTCTCACAAGAAAACACACACCTTGCATCTCAATTTTTCGAGGTTTAGGAAGTTTCAATAGTCGTTGAACCTTTATCTTCGTTTCCAAAGATACTTGGCTGCTGATTGCCCAATCCTCTTTATTTTCAAACCTTCACGCTCACCGTTGCCAGTCACGTTGTGGTTAAAAAGGCTCTAAGGGTGTTCCAGCAATTCACGAGATTTTACTCCCGCCATGGTATTAACGGGAACCGCCTTGCTCTACCAAATGTGTAAGCTTAGCAATATCATCTAACCAAGATACGGAACCAGATGATTTTCCATTAACTCCACGTGCAAGTGCGTTTCGTGGTCTTAAAGTGGAACCGTTTGTTCCAACACCGCCGCCTCGGCTCATGATTTCCATGACCTGCTTGCGATGCTCGGAAATTCCTTCACGAGAGTCCTGTACGAATGGCATGACGTAACAGTTAAAGTAGGTTACATCTGTATTTGCGCCTGCTCCATGCAACACCCTTCCAGCGGGAATAAAATTAAGATTAACAAGCTCATGATAAAATTTTTCAAACCATTCCTGTCTTTTTTCCTCGGTTGTTTCAACCGAAGCCAAGCCTGTTGCGTTGCGTTTCGCAATTTGCTCATAGAATAGCTCTAATGGCTTTTCTATGACATCAAGTGAACGAGTAATCACACCTGTGCTTGCCTCTTCCTCATTATCAAGGACCCCGCGAAATTCTTCATCCACGAGTACCTGGGCCTTTTTTTCCTCCCAATCAATTTGCAGGATTTGCCCGAGCCCTCGAGCTGGAAACTTAGGATCTTCTTTTATCGTTAAAACGACAAAATCCCCATTGGTTAAGGTGATTTTTTCTGTGTCCTTGAACGTATACCTGTCTAACATAACCAGTCGGGAAACACCTTTATGAGTGATTTTCATATCTGGGGTGATTGGGTGAACCTGAGGAAACAATCGAATATCCTTGTTCAAACGCTCCACATCAATATTCATTTTTTGTCCTAACGCAACAGACATACACACAACTCCTTTAAATGTTCTAATCTTCAAATCTATTAAAAAATAGAATGTATCTGCAAAAATCTAGCTGTAAATCAAATTAATCTTAAAATATCATATCAAAATTATAAAATCAATATATAGTGGTGTAAATATTTCCAATAATACTATATATTGTGTCTTGAGCAAAAAAAAGAAATTTTGTCAAACATAAAAATAACTAGAATCTGGAGAAAAATAGAGATCATATAAGATTTTCAGCAAATAACGATGAATTTCCGCATTTTTCGCCACTTGCACTTTGATTGATATAGGACAAAAGGTGCAAGTTGGAAAATCTCCAAGGCTGTTTTCGCACGGATTGTGGTTCTGGAATGTCCTTAATACCGGCCATTCCGTTTCATACTAGACCTGCGATACGCATAGAATGAGCAGCATAGCAAATCTTACAAAAAATGCTATCTCTTAAAATTCCATTCATCACTCTCATATTTACTGCTTGCAAGCTCTTCTACATATTGCACTTGTTCCTTTGACAGCTCAAAAGGAATCAATTCAATATCTAGCCCTTCTGCAAACCCCTGCTTAAATGCTTGTTTTGCCTCTTCAATAGAGACAGGTTTCTGGCGTATATCATTGATCGCTACGGCTTTATTTTTGAAGGCCTTCTGCATTCTCTCCTTCACTCGCTCGTTTGGATAACGAAATAGGCTAAAGAGTTTGTCCTCATCTAAGTCCAGCAAAATAGAGCCATGCTGCAAAATAACTCCTTTTTGTCTCGTTTGAGCGCTTCCTGCAACCTTCCGACCTTCAACGACAAGCTCGTACCAGCTCGGCGCATCAAAACAGACAGATGAGCGAGGATTTTTCAACGAATCCTTTTCTTCCTCAGAGTGTGGAACGGCAAAATATGCCTCCATTCCAAGACGATGGAAGCCCTTCAAGATGCCTTGTGAAATAACTCGGTAGCTTTCCGTAACCGATTTTGGCATATTCGGGTATCCTTCCGAAACGATGACACTATAGGTCAGCTCATGCTCATGAAGAACTCCTCTTCCCCCAGTTGGCCGGCGAACAAAGCCGAGACCATGCTCCTTAATCGCTGCCAAATTAATTTCCTTTTCAACCTTTTGAAAATAACCAATTGAAAGTGTTGGTGGGTTCCAGCCATAAAAACGAATGATCGGAGGAATCTTTCCGTCACTATGCCAATCTAGCAAAGCTTCGTCTAATGCCATATTAAAAGAAGGAGAGCAATTCCCCGAATCAATAAACCCCCATTGCTTTTTTTCCATATCCAACCCTCTTTGTCCTAGATTTCATGCCTCTAGAAGGACACTGAATAATAGCATATCAAAAGCTCTCAAGAAAAAAAAGAAAGAGGCTTGGCAAATAAATTCCTCAGATTTTAAAAAATTGTTGTAATCCTTTGCTATCAACCGAAATCCCTTATATAATATTATTTGGCACTGTTTTGCGTGGAAGGAGAAAATGATATGAGCACTTTATATTTTTTGCTAATTGTAATTGCTGCAATTCTTGTATACAGCCTGATTACTTGGCTTTATCAGAAAAAAATTGTCAAAACCTTGACCGAGGAAGAATTTCGTGCTGGGTACCGGAAAGCACAGCTAATCGATGTGCGTGAACCAAATGAATTTGAGGCTGGCCATATTCTAGGGGCGAGAAATA
>DLCS01000285.1:16338-16573 GCA_002480735.1 Bacillaceae bacterium UBA7792
AGGGGCGAGAAATATTCCCCTTTCTCAGCTCAAAATGAGAATGAAAGAAATTCGTCCGGACAAACCAGTTTATCTCTATTGTCAAAGTGGTATTCGCAGTGGGCGAGCTGCCCAGACACTGTATCGAAAGGGTTACAAAGAACTTTCGCACTTACAGGGCGGATTCAAAAAATGGTCTGGAAAAATCAAAACAAAAAACTAAGGCGCTGTGTGAAAAGTCCCTAAAATAAAGCAA
>DLCS01000136.1 GCA_002480735.1 Bacillaceae bacterium UBA7792
ACAAAAGGTGGTTTAATCATGACAAAGGTCGGTTTAGTAATGAGGAAAATTCAGTTCACGGAAGCTCAGGGTCCACGGATATTTGCTGAGCGTCTGAAAGCGCTAGGGAAAGAGCTTGGTGTGGAAATCGTATTTATTTCTCCAGAGCGTCATGTGAGCGGCTATGATTGGGTTCCGGGCTATGAGCATGAAAAGGGAGATTTAGTGAATTATGATATTGTACTGGACCAAATCTATTCGCAAAACATTGAGCATGTGATTTATACGGTATCAGGCTTTACATACTTGAAAATGTTTTTGAAAAATAGTGTGCTCTTTCCACATAGCTTTCCTGACCCTGCTTTGACTGGTTATGAAATGATGAAGCCTTTTTATCAGATCGTTGATAAAGCGATTGTCCAAACGGAATTTTTGAAAAGAGAAATGGCGCAGAATTTTGGAGTTGAGGACATAACCGTGATACCAATCGGCTTCAATGAAGAACTGGCGCATCAATATTATGATCCAAGTCAGGTTGTAGACAATCGAATTCTCTGGATTGGAAGGGACGAGGAGAATCGACGACCGGATTTAGTCATTGAATATGCAAAGCAAAATCCCGATAAAGAGGTGTACATGGTTTTTGGCGGGGAGCGCTATCGTGAGAGCATGAAGAAATATGACATACCAAGCAATATTAAGCTGCAGTTTGCCTTAAAGCAGGAAGAGATTTTTGAATTGATGAATTCAGCGAAGGTGTATTGGAGCTGCTCGAGATTTGATACCTTCGCAATGCCATTAACCGAGGCGCTGGCGATGGGAAAAATCGTTGTCAAGCCCGAACATCCTTGCTATGATCATATTTCTGCCAAGTATTCTTTTTCTGGAAATGAAAAGAATTGGTTTGAGCTTGTCAATATGGCTGCTGCTGTGCCAATCAAGGCCTCCCAAGAAAATAGAGACTATGCATTTGAAGCCTTTTCAAGCACGGTGATGAAGGAAGGATACCGGAAATTTTTTGCTGAATGGTTGAGGAGCTGAAAGACAAAACCCACCTCGATTGGTGGGTCTTGTCTTTTTAGTCTAATTCATTAAGAATGTTCTCAATCATCCTTTTATCTATGGGACCGACAATTTTCTTTGATATGATTCCATTTGAATCAATGAAATACGTGGTTGGGATGGTAAAGGCTTTATATTTGGCCGATAGCTTTCCATTTTTATCTAAAAGAACTGGAAACGAGAGACCATACTCCTCAACAAATCTCTCAATCTCGTCGTAGCCATTATCCATATGAGTTAAATTAACCGCTAATATTTCAACTTCTTCATCTTGACGGTTCTCATAGAAATTTTGCATATGAGGCATTTCTGCTTTACAAGGCGGACACCAGGTCGCCCAAAAGTTTAAGATGACCTTTTTCCCTTTATAATCGGATAATTTTACAGAGCCACCTGCTAAGGTTGTCATGGTAAAATCAACAGCTGGATGACCTTCCTTTACCACTAACTCGCTTTTCTTAGGTTCCTCTTTAGAAGGGTTCTTCTCTATCTGCTCCTGCATCACAGCATCTTTAGCTTCTTTTTGTGCGTTTACAAAGTTCACGATGACGATCCCGATTGCTAATAGCAAAATGGCGATTGGGATCATTTTTTTAATCAGGATAAAAATCTGAGCCTTATTTGTAAATGAAAAACCATATTTTTTTCGAACGTATAAGAGGAGATAAAGGGAAACGACTACGAGGCCGAGAATATGACCAATCCTTCCTCCATTAAAATAAACAATCGATAGCGGCGTATCGAGAAAAAGTGAAAAATTTAATGGGATATAGGTAAGCTTCCAGGTCAGTAAGTAAAAAATGAAGCTATTCCAATACCAATCTCCAATCCTTTTCCTTGAAATAAGTCGATAAAGAAGTGCGATCGTAAATATGCCAATGACTGCGGCCAGCCAAACTGCCGGAATGGTTATTTTACCAATGGTTATGTATGTCATTCGAATCACCCTATACGTTATTTGAGGAAATATTTACTTAAGGAAACCATAACATTTGAATAAGGCTCACGCACGAAAATAGCTCAGTCTAAGATGGAAACGAAATTGACGGAAGAAGAATATTTTCTTGTCTCTGATGACTGGATGCGAGGGGATATGGGCAAAGTGGCTGAGGGTCAAATAGTAGGGATTGTATTAGGATACGAGGAGTAGAAGTTTTTAGTAGGCCCCCACTGTAAGGATGTGGGGGCTGTTTTCATACCATGTTAAATAGAGTTCGTTTCTGATTTATACATTTTGTAGAGTAGGACATAACAGGCTCCACCGATCAATGCACTGCAAAGAATGATGCCAAAAATACCAATCGGGCGAATCCATTCAGACAGAAAGACTGTTATAGGCGCCAAAAATCTTCCTGCTGTAAATTGCAGTCGAGACGCCCCCATGTATTGTCCTCTTGCGCTTGGTGGCGCATAATCACTGATAAAATTATTGAGGACAGGGGAACGGACAATTTCTCCAAAGGTGAAAATAATCGTAAACAGAAAGAGCAGCCAAATATTTGCTGTGAATCCTATGAGGAACATTCCGAACCCAGCCAATACAGCTGAAAGAAGAAATACATTTCGATCACTCCAATCTTTGAGCCAGCTTGTAACAGGCACAACAAACAATACAAATAGAAGACCGTTCAAGCCTAATACCCAACCTAGAATTTCATTGCTATCGAGCATCACTGACCAATCATCCCATGCAAAAAGTGTTTGTGCCGGGACATATTCTGTAATGTAAATAGCTAAGTACAAATCTAGCTGCATAATAGCGATAACGGAGAAAATCCCACCCATCAGGTACAGGAGAAAGATCTTGTCACGAATAATGAATCGGTAGCTTTTACATTGGCTTTTCATTGAATTTCCATTCGTCATCTCTTTAGTTTTTTCAGGCATTGATTCTTGGACTTTGAAGTAGATCGCCATTGTAAATAGCAGCATCACCATGGCGCAGGCCCATAACAGTTCATTGCGATAATGAAAGAAGAAGAATGCTCCTATAGCTGGACCTAACACAGCTCCAAT
Source organism: Bacillaceae bacterium UBA7792 (assembly GCA_002480735.1). Classification (GTDB taxonomy): domain Bacteria; phylum Bacillota; class Bacilli; order Bacillales; family Cytobacillaceae; genus Robertmurraya; species Robertmurraya andreesenii. Next base: position 3,058 of record DLCS01000136.1, read on the forward strand.
ATTATTTGCCGTAATAAAAGTGGCAAATACCTTCCGCCGGTCTTTTTCTGGAACAAGATCGGCCACCATCGCGTCACTAGCAGGCCCATATAGCCCGCCACCTAATCCAATCCCAATGAATGCAAGATAGCTTAACCAAGGGGAACTGGTTAGGGCAAATAGGGCGAACATAATCGCTCGCATTAGTGAGCCCACCAGCATTACCTTTCTTCGACCAATTTGGTCAGCTAAGCTTCCCCCAGCCATATTGCTAATCATAATGATTAATGGGGGGATGGTCATTAATATACCAGCCATTCGGTTTCCCAAAGCGTCACTGAAATAGACCGCCATGAACGGAAAGTACATCCAATAAAACAAATTAAAAAGCGCTTCTCCAGCTAATCGAATTTTTAAATTACTATCCCATAGTCGCAGCTTCAAATGATCCCTCATTTCATTTGTTTTTTTCTTGAGGATCCTTGTTTCTGAGAATTACCGGCCCGGTTACTAAAATATAGAATATTCCGAAGAGTAAATATAGACTTATATTTTGTTTTAATTTATAATATTAATATGGAAATCAAGGATAATGACGTTCTAATTTGGATGCGACATCAATAGAACATATGTACGGAGGCGCTCGTTAGCGAGGGTCTTTTTTACTTTTTTTGAGATCGGACAATAAAAGAAAAGAGAGCGAACCCGCTCTCTAATTATTTTTGCTTATTTACTCTTTTTAAAAGCTCCTGCCAATTTGCAGGAAATCCAATGTGAGCTCTTTATCGGGGATTCAATTTAATGTTCCCATAAAATAAAATGACCCACCGTGGTCCGCATTGTTAAGAGGCGTGGTGGGTTCTGTTGGATTAAGTATACAGTATTGCTGCTTTTTGTCAAAAGTGAGCCGATATCCAAATTCAAAATTCAGTTAAGAATAGGACAATTTTGAAGGAGTGGTACAGAATGGACAGACATATACTCGCAATTTCTGGTGGTGGCTTTTCTGAGGAAGACAAAGCCTATATTGATGAATATTTACTAAAAATACCTCGGAAGCGGGAACCATTAAAAATTGGTTTTCTTGCTACGGCAAGTCATGATGCAGAGGGTTACATAAATAAGTTTTACGATGCTTTTCAAACCGAACAGGCGAGCCATCTTACTATTAAGGATTTGGAATCCCCAAATATTCAAGAAGTTGTAAATACTTTAGATCTTGTGTACGTAGGTGGTGGAAACACTCAATATATGCTTGAAGTTTGGATAAAAACACGCTTTGACATGGTATTGAAAAGAGCTTATCAAAATGGAGTAATTTTAGCAGGTATAAGTGCTGGGGCAATGTGTTGGTTTGAAACCTGTTACAGCGAAAGAAGGGATCAAGGATACGAAGAATTTGAAGGGTTGGGAATTTTAAAAGGGAGTCTTTGTCCACATTATAATGAGGACGAACGTCGTATGGCATTCGATAACTGGGCAACTACGCAAACAAACAGGACTTTATATACATTAGAGGATAATGAAAATTTACACTTTAAAAATGAACAGTTGATAGCGAAAATTATTACATAAGGAAGCTGTACACTGCTAAATAACATAGGTGCAACTGTAAGTTAACAAAGTGCAACTGCCAATGTATAGAATGTTAGTTATTGTTTTCATATAATTTGAGTATCAAACGAAGGGAGGAGTTCTTATATGACATTTGGCGAAAAGCTTTTTAAACTTAGAAAAGAAAAAGGCTTATCCCAAGAAGCCTTGGCTGAGAAATTGAACACGACAAGGCAAGCGATTAGTAAATGGGAAAATAGTCAGGGTTTCCCGGAAACTGAAAAACTACTAATGATTGGAAATATTTTTGAAGTATCCATTGATTACTTGCTAAAAGACACCGCCGAACAAAGTAATGAGAATGAAAAAGGATATTATGTAAGCAAGGAAATGGCTGAGGGGTATCTTGTATCTCAACTTAAAACTTCAAAATATTTTTCTATGGGTTTTAGTCTTCTCATTTTATCGGCCATACCCTATTTTGTTTTTAGACAAGAGCCTCTAATTTATGCGATCCTAATCATTATGATTGCTGTCCTTGGGATTGGAGCTGTTACAGCCGGTTTTATTGAAGAAGATCGCTATACTATACTCAAAAAAGAATCTCTGATATTTGATCAAAATTTTCTTAAAGAATTGAAAGCAAGATACGAAGATATGAAGAATAAGTACGCTGTCTTAATGATCATTGGGATATGCTCTATTGTTGCTGGTGGGATCGCCTTCTTATTAGTAAAAAAGGAATTTGTTCCGTCAGACGTTTTGATGCCTTATTATCCAATCTTCATCGCTTTCATTGCCATTGGGATCTTCATTCTAATACGTACATTATCAGTTATAGATGCATATAGAATATTGGTGAAAAATGAAGAACATATGAATCGTTTAAGTAATAATATGATGAAAAAAGTGAAAAAGAGATTAGGAAAGTCTTTATAAAAGTGAATGAAACCTTTACGTACAGAGGTTTCGTGAAGGAATACGATTGGCGCGTTGATCCAAGGATTGACGCTCTTTTTTTGAAATTTATCGATAGGGAGGAAATTGACAGATGTATCTTGAATATTGAAGCAAAGAAAGTAACTGAGGGGTATGTCTATGTTATCTGATATAGAATTGATGAGACTTCATGTGAAAGTATTATTTAAACACAATAGCGAAAATCGAATGACTGTAGTCAATGAACCGCCCTATGATGCTGCACCGTTGATTTTTATGGGGGCTACCAAGGATGGTAATGTAGTAAGGTATTCGAATTCGTTAGATGTGGACATTGTTGAGAGAATGGAACAAGTTGTAAGGACAGATCCCACTGATTTAGTTGAACTAATTAAGGTGCTGAGCGCAGGTTGTGAATTAAAGAATATATCTTTTGGACCGGCATATGCCTTTCCCGAAATCAGGGAACAGACTAGCACAAAGGCAATGAAAGTAACTTATGAAAATAGAGAAATATTGAAGCCTCATTTCCCGTATACCTTTGAGGATTTCGAATACAAGCAGCCTTGTTTTGTGATCGTTGAAGATGACAGAATAGTTTCTATTTGCTGTAGTGCAAGACAGACCTCGAAAGCTGACGAGGCAAGTGCATTTACACATGAAGATTATCGAGGCAAAGCTTATGGTGTAGATGTTACGAATGCCTGGGCCAAAGAGGTACAGAAACAAGGACGAATTGCCCTATATAGCACTTCTTGGGACAATTTTGCATCTCAATCATTAGCGAGAAAACTACATTTGGTCCAGTATGGAACCGATATTCATATGAGCTGATTTAAAACTTTTTTGTGAAAAATCATACACAAGGCAACTGAGCTATTCTTCAAGAAGGAGAATAGCTCTTTCTTATGGAAGTAAAGGATCAGGAAATGGGAAGTATGTGGAAAGGAAGAATGAATGATGAAGGATCGGCTTTTTAAGTATATGTTAACAATGCTATTCCTGAGTGGTAGTACATTGATTTTTCCTATTAATATTTACGCTTGTAGCTGTGTTGGTATTCAGCCTGCAGAGGCATTCGAAAAGTCAGAAGCTGTCTTCCTTGGAAGAATGTTGAATACCAAACAAGAACAGGTACACGACGGGGTTACTGTGAGTTATAGGTTTGCAAACCTTTTTGAAGTTACTCAAATTTGGAAAGGAACCCACCAATCTCAAATGCTCGTTTTTGACAATGGATATGTAGAATCATGCGGGATAGGATTTGAAGAAGGGAAAACCTATCTTGTATATGCTTCTAAAAATGAAAATGGTGAGTTTCGGACAGGTTTATGTAGCCGCACTGAGGAAGCTTCAAAAGCAGGGGAAGATTTGAAGTTTTTAGGTCAAGGAAAGGAAATGAACCATTCAAGTGAGGTAAATAAAACGATAAAGAAATATGATATGGAAATTTTCATTGGAGGAATTATTGTTGTGTTCATGCTCGCTTTATTCATTTGGCTAGTTGTATAATCAAATGCAACAAGCTAAATAAATGAAAAAGCCACGATAAACCGTGTATGATTAAGTCGACGAAAACACAATCATAACGGAGGTTTATCTATGGCTCAGTCTCATTCTACCACAGAAAAACGTAGTTTTAAACATCTTACCGCCTATGACCGCGGAATGATCGCAGCCCTTCGCACAGAAGGAAAGTCCATGCAGGCCATCGCTGAGGCTGTCGGCTGCCATAAGAGCACTATTTCCCGTGAGTTGAAGCGAGGCACCGTCCCCCAAAGGAAATCGAACGGCAAGCTGATTGAAGTCTATTTTCCAGACACTGGCCAGCTGATTTACGAGAGGAACAGGAAAGCCTGCGGCCGCAAAATCAAGCTGGATGAGGCTTCGGGTTTCATCTCATTTGCTGAACATAAAATTCTTGAAGAAGATTGGTCACCTGACGCTGTTTGCGGGTGGGCCAGGCGTGAGAGCCACTTTGAAGGTACCCGTGTCTGCACGAAGACACTCTACAACTACATTGACATGGGGCTAATTGGCGTCAAAAATATTGACCTGCCCATGAAAGTCCGCTTGAACACAAGGAAGAAAAGAACCCGTAAGAATAAAAGGGTGTTGGGCCGAAGTATCGAGGAGCGTCCAGTAGAAGTGGCCGATCGCCAGGAGTTCGGCCACTGGGAAATTGATACCGTCATCGGTAAAAAGTCGAACGACCAGGCCCTCCTCACTTTAACAGAACGAAAGACACGAGAGGAAATTATCTTAAGAGCCGATGCGAAGGACGCCCCTTCCGTCAATGAGCTACTATCTGGCCTGAAAGAAGTATATGGCCCCCTTTTTCCTAAAGTGTTCAAGACCATTACGTCTGACAATGGTTCCGAGTTTTCCGAACTGGCTACTTCTGTTGAAAAGGACGGGACAGATATCTATTTCACCCACCCCTATACTTCCTGTGAAAGGGGGACTAACGAACGCCACAACGGCTTGATCCGGCGCTTTATCCCGAAAGGGAGGGCCATCTCCTTAGTAGCGGATGAAACCATTTCCTATATCCAGAACTGGTGTAACCACCTCCCCCGCAAGATTCTCGGTTACAAGACACCCGAAGAATGCTTTAAGGAGGAGCTAGTACGGTTGGTTGGTTAAGTTTGTCAGTGGGGGATGTTTGCTTCGTGTTTAGCAACTTGACACGGAGCCTCTACAGGCATGGCTCCCCAGCCAGGAAGCCAGATTTTATAAATAATCTGGCTGTGCCGATGAGGCTACCATGCCTGTCACTCCATGTAAAGTTGCGCAAAGTATCCCAGTCTATTTAATCATGGGTTTACTGGTATTTCATTAAATGTTGCATTTAATATTGCAATTTAAGAAAAATTCAAAGACGATAAAGAAATACTTAAAAAACAAAAGTTTCCGACTCCTGCAAAATATAAAGGTGAATTTCCATTCCTAAAGGAAGTAGATTCACTAGCCTTAGCGAACGCACAAATCAACCTTCAAACTGCTTATAAGAACTTCTTTGAGGGAAATGCTGAATTTCCAAAGTTCAAAAACCGTAAAGCAAAACCTCGTTACTATCGTGTCATGTCAGAAAAATTAGCAAAAGCTGGGCGTATTCTATCGAAACGCAAGAAAGGTTCTGCACGTTGGAACAGGCAACGACTAGTAGTGGCTAAGTTACATGAGAAAGTGGCGAACCAACGTATGAATTTCCTTCACCATAAGTCAAAAGAATTAGCTTCTAATTTCGATGCAGTCGTAATTGAGGACTTGGACATGAAAGGAATGTCTCAAGCCCTTCACTTTGGTAAAAGCGTTCACGACAATGGTTGGGGCATGTTCACTACATTCTTATCGTACAAGCTAAAAGAACAAGGGAAACAGCTTGTGAAAATTGATAAATGGTTTCCTTCTACTAAGAAGTGTTCTTGTTG
>DLCS01000276.1 GCA_002480735.1 Bacillaceae bacterium UBA7792
CCCGTTTCTTTATTTTTTATTCCCAATGCTTTACTAATTCTAGTTGCTGCTGGGGCTTCCATCCCAAACCCGTGTAAATCATCCCTTGAAAAAACTTTTCCAGGACAGTCAAAATCAACAATCTGCCCATTGTCCAGTAGTAAGATTCGGTCCGCATATTGAGCCAGCTTGTCCATTTTATGCTCTGCCATAATAATGGTCATTCCTTCATTGGCTAGATTTTCTACCACTTTAAAAACCTCCTCTGAACCTTGTGGATCTAACTGGGAGGTCGGTTCATCCAATATTAAGATCTTCGGTTTCATCGCGATGATACTAGCAATCGCTACCCGTTGCATTTGCCCTCCGGAAAGGTCAAAGGGATTTTTATCCTTAATCGCTACAATATCTAATAAAGCTAAACTTTCTTCGACTCTTTGTATGATCTCGTTTCGTTCTAGACCCATATTCTCTAAGCCAAAAGCAATTTCCTCAAAAACCGTATATTTGGAACCAGTCATCTGCGAGAATGGGTTCTCAAATACGAGACCCACACGGGTGGAAATCTCTCCAACTTCATGCTGCCTTACTTCTAGGCCATCGACAATTACTTTTCCACCATACCCACCATTGAAAAAATGAGGGACAAGCCCGGCTAAGGCAAAACATAGAGTTGATTTTCCCGCTGTATTTCGGCCAGCTAATCCAATGAACTCTCCTTCATTCACATTGAAGGAAAGATCATTTAAGGCCAATTTATCTGAATCCGGGTATTTATATTTTAAACCTTCTACCTGTATGATGCTCATGATAGGATCCTCCAAACAATTGTCGCAATGAGCGCCATCCATAGGATGAATTGGATAAGCCCTTGATAGTGGTATGTACGGGAAACATTGAGAAAGGTCTTTTTAATCCTTGTGTTAAATCCTCTTACCTCTAGCGCAATCGCCCGTTCTCGAGTATTGTTTAACGAGTTTAAGACAACTGGGCCAATCAATGGGAAAAATGCTTTCACTCTAACAATAAGACTTCCTTCTGTTTCCATTCCTCTAGACTTTTGTGCATCCGTGATTTTTCCCATTGTGGCTCGCATTTGCGGGATGAGCTGTAGGACGGAAAGTAAGACATAACCAATTTTTGGCGATAATCCTCTTTTAATCAGAGCCTCGACGAATTCATCGTGTTTGGTTGTCAAAATTAATATGCCAAACGACATCACCATATTCATGACACGGAGCGTCAGTAGTACCGCATAACTTAACCCTTCCTTATAAAAGGTAAGAAATCCAAGCGAAAAAAGCTCGGTTTGATTTTCAGGATGAAAAAATCCTTGAACAATAATAATAGAAATGATGAGTAGAATACTAAGCGCCAAAATGGGTAGTATTTTTCGAAATACCTTTCCCACCAACAGTACCACTCCACTAAAAATAGCGACAGAAAGGACAAAAAGTAAATCTGGATAGATGTATGTGATGGCGATACTCACCATCACATACAATAGTTTTGTTAATGGGGCGAATGCATCATGGATGAGAGATTTTCTGTCTACATAAAGTGTCATCGTACTCATTTAAGTCAACCCCTACAATTCTTCGATTTTACCTTGGCCACGGAAAATAGAGATAAGGTTCTTCGGTAATCCTTTATAAATGAAGTAACTGATAATAACAGTTGCTACCTTATCAGGGACATCCACCACGATACTATCGCCAAACGAAGCTAGCCAAACCGGGAAATCCTTCGCAACTAAGAATGCATAGAAGGCATCGCCCCACACATTACCAGTTTGGCCACCCCAGAAGATAATGTTTAACGGTGTAGAAATGATGGCCGCAACAAAACCAACAATTAGACCTACTAGAATGACGGTCTTCAAGTTTTTAAGCCAGCCCTTATAAGCCATGATCCCAACAGCTAAACCAATGGCCCCACTTGTAACGGCGTACACCGTTGAAATCGGATCTACCGTGACGCCATAGATAACATTATTAATAATTCCTGAAAGAGCGCCGATGATAGGTCCTGCTAACATACTTGAAAGAACAGTTCCAATGGAGTCAAGCCAAAGTGGTAGTTTTAATAATCCAGCAAATAACTTTCCTAAGTAATTGATCCCGATTGCCGCTGGAATTAATGCAATCGCTGCTGTTGACAACTTTAATGTCCACATACTTTTCTTACTCATTTTCCATTCCTCCTCTTATTAAGCTCTTTTCTCAAACATTGTTGCTTTTGGACAAAAATAATAGGATTAAGCAATGCCTTTTCAGTTTATCTATTGAAACAACGGAGAAAAGAGCAGGGTACTTTATGCGTAATCGCACGCTTAGTATGAAACGGAATGGCTGGCACTAGAGCCATTCCAAATCATCAATTCGTACGAAAACAACCTTTACCTTTTATTGTCAATGGAAGCAATCGCCTCCAACGCAATCAAAATTTGATTTTCTTCTCCTTTAGCCGGCAACCCTTGCCCGTGGGCGAGATCATTTATACCTGACTGGAGGTTCCCTTTCGATGGAACGACAACATTCAAAACAGAAGCCGTTCGTAAGCCACGCAAAGCACCAACAACAAAAAGAGTCGATGTTTCCATGTCAGAACCAAGAATTCCTTTCCGAGACCAGTAATGATCTATCTCTTCCTCTCGGTCTGTATAAAAGCTGTCATGACTCCTTACTAGACCTGTATGGTACGGAAAGTCTTGTTGAACACAAGCATGAGACAAAGCAGAAACAAGCTCATGATCCGCAACGGCAGGATAACTCAAATCAATATAAGCCTTCGAAGTGCCTTCATCACGCACCGCTCCTGTTGCAATAATTAAGTCACCAAGATGAATATGATCCTGTAGTGCGCCACTGCTACCAATACGAATTAGCGTGGTTACACCAATATTTGCTAACTCTTCAATCGCAATCCCTGCTGATGGTCCACCAATCCCCGTTGATACAACGAGTACTGGGATGTTTTTGTAGTACCCTAGCAAACTTCTATACTCTCGATTGTAGGCGATTTCCTTCGTTTTTGTCAGAAATGGTTTTACTTTATCCACTCGTTTTGGATCTCCTGGAAGCAATGCATATTTGGCCTGAAAATTATCCTTTAACTGAATATGAGGTTGGAGTTCTGTTGACATATTGTATTAATTCCTTTCTTATTCATGCATACCTTTTTCCTTTTGCTTAAAGAGAAGAAAAGGATCTAAAATTAGAAGTGGATCACAATGCTTCGTAACGAATCATTGTCCACAAACCCATATCGGTAAATCCTAATCGTTTATAAATTTTCCCTGCTGCAGGATTATCATAAAACAAACAAAGGGATTTACCTTCAGCTAGTAATTCACTGCAAAGCTTTTCCATACAAATTGTTGCATATCCTCTACGTTCAAAGCCTGGCCTAGTCCCAACACCAACAATCATGGCAGATTGAGAGTTTTCGGCTGTAGTAGATGCCGATGCAACCATTGTCCCTTGCTCATTTCGTACAATATAAGTTCTTCCAGTCTTATATTTTTCAGCACGTTCTCTCGCTTCGACACTAAAACTTCCAGCTGCAAATTCAGGTATCGAACGTAGCATTTCTATATTTTCGTGATATTCTGATGGTTGTAAATAACTTGCTTGTTGTATTCTTTCTTCATCCACCTTATAGCTTAAACCCGTACATTTCGCATAATAGGTTTCACTAAATTTTCTTATATCTCTATTTATAAATTCTTGCAAAGGCTTTACTAAATGCTTTAATCCACTTATTTCAATCGGCTTTGGATTACGATTAATAATTTCCGCAAAACCCTGTACATCATATGGTTGCTCACTAAATGGGATATAATTTTGGTCGTATCTTAATAAGACAGCGATCAATTTGCTATTTTGAAAATGGCCCCAAATTTCTTGAAAATCAGAATCATAACCATATGCTTCAATATCCCCTATGATGAATAAATTTTCCGCTGGCTTTTGACCGATAAGGGCCATAACTGATTCATGGTCAGCTTTATTTAATTTACGAATCATCTTAACTTCTCCCATATTTTCAGTATTCTTTACCAAAAAATAAATTCATTCAAAGTAAAAACCAAAGTATCTGATGCGGTTTTATCCTGGAAGAACACTAGACTCTTTCAAGCCCGTTCAAGTCAAAAAAAACATTTCTTTCCTTGAAGGGTGCTGGATTGGTATATTGCAATTTGAATTTCATAAAATCGCTTATTCGTTTAGAATGGTAATAAGGCTTATCGTATTTTAGTTTGTCATCCCTAAGCCAGCTTGGAACCTCAATAGCATGAACCTGTAAATAGTAGTCGATTAAAGCTGATACTTTCGTTAAATAATCTAATTCAGCTTGATTACATAAATCCAAATCTACAGGTTCACGGAGACTTTGGATAAACTCGATGTCTTTTGATTTTAATAACTCCAATAACTGATTGAGACTTGTGTCTTCATCATCATAGCTGAATAATGCTTGTAAGTACTTATTCCCAATCATATCCTAAATCCTCTCCTAAATATTTGATAAAAATTCTTTGCCTTTCTCCAAGAAGAGTTAGAGGTATAAATTCTTCAAAGACATCCAACAGTTCCGCTTTCGTTGTAATATCTAAATCCTTACATAATATATAGGCATCTATGAAGTCCTTGGCGGGTTCTGGTCGTGCTGCTAGTATTTTCATGGCTAATAATTGTTTAGCCTTTGGCTTCAAAATTTTGAGATTGGAATAGAGTTTATAGGTTTCCTTATCTTCTTTTAAAATAACTTTCAGTGGCTCTTTAATTTCTTCATTTATCCAATCCTCAGAAAGATTAAAGGCAAACTTTGTAAGGTCTAATATGTTATTTAATAATTTTTCATTTGTTTCGCCGAATACACAGTCAATATCTTTTGTTGCTGGCCTATTATCATAGACCATCGTCATTATGGAACCACCATAAATAGTGATCTCAAGTTGTAATTGATTTTCCTTTAATCTCTCATTTAGATAATCAAATATTTTCAGCAGCTTATCTTTATTCATTAACTCCATATTGCTCATTATAACTCCCTTCAAAGCCCAGTATTTTCCTATATTTATTATACCAAAGCCCATCCATAACTCCGTTACGAATCATTCTTTTTTTACCGTATTCTTGGATAGTTCTTCTTTCATGCTTTCTACTAAATTTAGAGAGGTTAAATTATCCTCAATTCGGTAAGCCATTTCTGCCAAATTGAAGTTTTCTATCGCTTTTTCAATAAGATTGAGAGCTTTATAATTAGCTCCCTTTTGATAGAATAAGTCTCCTTGTAGATACAGAAGGTTATTCTTTTTAGCGTATTGAATTCCTTTATCAACCATTTCTAATGATTGTTCATAATCTTTATTTAATCGTAGAGCCCTGGCATAGTTGTAAAAAAAACGAACAGGGAGGTACTTATTTGTGATGTTGGGAATAGACCGTTGCTGAATAAATGCTTCCTCATAAATGGATAATGCAACTGAATATTCTCCTTTATCCGTATAAATATTCGCTTTACTTAACAATATTTCAATTTCACGTTCAGACAAAAATTTCTTCTCTGACGAAGTAATGGATAATGATTTGTTTAGGTAATCGATTGCATCAGGAAAATTATGGTCTTCGTAGTACAAGCAAATTCCTTCATGCCATAGCAGGAATTGCTTGTGTTCAGGAACTTGAAAAATATCATTATCTTTTACCGAATTTAGCAATTCTCTAACTAGAGAGTAATCCCTTTGATAAATGGCTTCTCTGATTTGCGTAAATACTTCAATAATATATTCATGGCTTGGAGTGTTTGATATATCTAGTAGGTACGAAATATCCGTATTAAATCGATTTGATAGTTCCATTAATAAATAGGCGGATGGGTAAATAACGCCATTTTCAATTTTACTAATATATGCTTGTGTGCATATTCCTTTACAAGCATCTCTTTGTGACATTCCGATTCGTTCCCGAAGTTCTTTTATTCTCTTACCTAATAAGTGCGTCAATTCGATCACTCCAACATAAGATAACTATGTTTATCTAAAATAGAGAAAAAGGAAGAAATTAATAGAAAATCGCCGTATATTTCCATTATATCAAAGAATTTGATAAATTTTGTATTTTTCTGTATATGATAGTATTTTAATATCAAAACAATAGGGGTGGAAATAATGAGAAAAATCAAAAAGGTTTTTATTACAATCGGAATCGCTGTAGTAGTGCTATCATGTACTGCGCTATCAAATGTGGGCCTTAATCCATCGGTGCCTAATATTGAGTATTTACCTAATGATAAGGATCCAGGGTCCATGCATTAATGGGTTAGAAGACTTGAGGCTGGATTTTTCTATTAAAAAAAATAGCAGGCCAGTTTACATTGGCCTGCTTAATCATGTTCATCTCTTGAACTGGTTATTCTGACTGTTCTTTTTGTCCTTGTTCCCCTTTTCTGGTCCGGGGCCAGCATTTCCTTCAACACTCGCGGCACTTACTCCAGCTTTAGATGGATTGTTTTTTCTCTTCGCCATTTGGACACCTCCTAGTAACTTCAAAGTTGCATTTATAAGGTCCCCATTCGATGACAAATTATTTACCGAACTTCCGAACGGGAAATCCCACTCCTTCAGAAGTAGAAGTATCCGTTTCGAAGATTCAAAAAAAATTCAAAATTACATATCTAATTATTGCGGAAAGAGTCTAAATATTTTATTATTGTAGTAGCACAACTTATTCATATTTTTTTTACCATGAAAATGAATGAGGGTTCATTCAAATTATCAAAGGGGGAGAAGTCGTTGATCCAACAAATTAAAAAAGCAGCTGTTCTAGGCTCTGGCGTTATGGGATCTGGAATTGCCGCTCACTTAGCAAACATTGGGATACCAACCTTGCTACTTGACATTGTACCTCGTGAATTAACGGAAGCTGAAAAAGGAAAAGGGTTAACCTTAGAGGATAAGGCCGTTCGCAATCGAATTAGTGCTGGGGCGATCGGGAAGCTGTTGAAGCAAAAGCCGGCACCACTTACTTCGAAAAAGAATCTAGCTTTAATTGAAGCAGGAAACTTTGAGGATGATATGGAACGTCTGAAGGACGTGGACTGGGTAATTGAAGTTGTTGTTGAGAATTTGGCGATTAAACAACAAATTTTTGAAAAAGTAGACCGCTACCGCAAGCCTGGCAGCATCATCAGCTCCAATACATCCGGGATTTCTGTGGAAGCGATGGCAGAAGGACGGTCAGAGGATTTTAGGAAGCATTTCCTTGGAACACACTTCTTTAATCCTCCACGTTATTTGAAGCTATTGGAAATTATTCCGACTAAACATACAGACCCAGAAGTTCTTTCTTTCATGAAAACCTTTGGGGAAGATGTTCTTGGTAAGGGTGTTGTGGAGGCAAAGGATACTCCAAACTTTATCGCCAACCGTATCGGAACATACGGACTGCTTGTGACCGTTCGCGAAATGGTTAAGGGTGGCTATAGTGTTGGTGAAGTTGACTCTGTAACAGGACCATTAATTGGAAGAGCCAAGAGTGCAACCTTCAGAACATTGGATGTCGTAGGTCTTGATACATTTGCACATGTTGCCAAGAACGTCTATGACCAAGTGGAAGGCGCCGAAAAGGAAGTCTTTGAAGTACCTGGCTTTATGCAGGAAATGATTACAAAGGGCTGGTTAGGCTCAAAGTCTGGTCAAGGCTTCTTCTTAAAGCAAGGAAAAGAAATTTTAGAATTGGACCCACAAACATTAGAATATGGTCCTCGTAAAAAGCTCCAAGCTCCGTCTATCGAAATGGCAAAGCAAGCTAAGGGCTTAGCCAACAAATTGAAAGCGCTTGTTTACGCTAAGGATAGAGCGGGAGAATTATTATGGAATATTT
>DLCS01000224.1:0-11540 GCA_002480735.1 Bacillaceae bacterium UBA7792
ACTAAATAGCGAAGAGCCAACAAATTAAATTTGGGCTGTACCTTTTCCCCTAGCACAGTAAAGGTTGGAAGTTTTTTAGTTATTGCTGAGCTTGTATTTATTTCGTTTAATGCTTGAATAGGTCCTACTTTTTTATTCACATTCACACCATAATCAATTGTTTCAGAAACAACCATAACTCCCACGATTAACATAAGCATAGTTGCTGCTGATGCAACAAGTTTCTTAAAGTTAAGCTTAGAATAAAATCCTACTCTATATCCCACAAATCCTATCATTGCGCCTAATGTATTAGATATTACGTCCATAATATCAAATGTACCCAAGAAAGTTAAAGATTGCAACACTTCTAAAAATAAAATCACTGATATAAATAATGCTATAAACTTTCTAAAACGCACTGGATACATCAATGGAATTACTATTCCAAAAGGGATAAAGGCAGCAATGTTTCCAAAATCGTATAACCATGACATAGTTAGTTCTGGAAACCTTAGTGGGATTCCTTCTGGGACAATCATAAATGTATACTGATTATAATCGCTTCTTTGATCTATTCTATTAAACCCCAAGAACATGAAATACAATACTAAAATTGTATATACAACGGTTCCTATAAGAATATATATACGTAATTTATCCTTCATAACCTCGGAACTATTCGCTAACACTTCATTGCCCTTTAGGATTTCTTCTTGTTCGTTTTTCACAATCAAAATCTCCTTTCAAATAATATCACAGACTTTATCTCTTTTATTAGAGTATGACCCCCGGAGATGTGTATTCCACCTATCTTGTCAACTCAACCTCTTGTCATCAAATAAATCTCATCAACCTACCCGTTATCTAATCTATCCACTCAACCCTACCACTTTTATGGCGATTGATATGCTTCCACGAACTAAAAAGTAAGAATTTCCTAACATTGGTAACTCCGTTTTAATACCCGCATTTTACTCAATGTCGGTAAATCTTTTATATATGGGTATTTTTAAATTTCTATTTCTCCTCCCTACCGTGTTTTTGGCACTATCGGTAGGTGGAAACATATCAACATCTTAATAAAATCTTATAAAAAACTTATTGTTTCCCGATACTATTGTATACAGCTAATGCATCGGTAATATTATATTGTTCAGAATAGATATCTCCTTTTGCACCAGCTGTAATCAATATATATTCTTGGTGACCCACTTTTGCAAGACTCGCAAGACACAGACCAGCTTCATCGGTATATCCAGTTTTCCCTCCTAAAATTTCTCCATCAATAATGTTTTGATTGTTGAGTTTTTCAAACATGGTATTGTTAAAGGTTATCCCTCCAGGGTGCTTATTCGTGGGTTGTGTGGAATGACGAGATGAAGTAAAAATTTCCCTGAAAGTATCATTTTGCAAAGCATAGCTTAGAAGAACAGCCAGATCTTTCACTGTTGTGTAGTGGTTTTCATTGTGAAGTCCGGTGGTATTTTCAAAATGAGTGTTGTCCATCCCTAGATCTGCCGCCTTTTGATTCATCATCGTTACAAAATTTTGCTCCGAACCAGCAATATGATCCGCAAGACCAATACAAGCTTCTGCACCACTTCGAAGCATCACACCGTATAAAAGATCAATAGCCCTAACCTTCTCACCTGGCTGGAAACCAGCCATAGAAGCATTGGAACTATAAAGACCATTAAAGGTATAATGGGTTAGTTGTATTTCTTTCTGCAAATTTGTTAAATTTTCTATTGCAACAATAGCTGTCATCATTTTAGTTAACGAAGCAGGATAGATCTTTTCTTCGCTACTTTTTTGCATCAGAATATTTTGATCTTCTAAACGAATTAGGATCGCATTAGTACTGTTTAGTTTATCGAGAGATATAGAAACAGAGGAATCGGGTTCTATATCTGACGAGGGAATAGGCGTTGTTTTATCGACATATTCTTTCTCAAACTCATGTTGGTTTCCCGGAGTAATAATGAATTTGAAAACAAAAGCAAAAACAACTACTATCAATAAAAATATTACAAATTCGCGTATTCCTGACTTTTTCTTTTTTATTTTTCGTACCATAATAAATACCTCCTTATTCTGCGTGAAATTATTTAACCACAGAACAAGAGGTTATGTTGGAATTCAATCTTATGAACTTCTTAAGATTTTCTTAAGACGGAAGCTTTACTGTAAATGTAGTATTTTCCGGGTTGCTTTCTACAGAAATCGTTCCATCGTGAGCTGTGACAATTTCTTTTGCGATTGCCAAACCTAGCCCTGCTCCACCGGTGTTTGAGGAGCGTGCAGCATCTAATCGGTAAAATTTTTCAAAAATAGTATCAATCTTTGTCTGTGGAATTGGATTTCCCTGGTTCATAAAAGCTATAACAATATTTTCGTCCTGCTGCCATGCAGAAATATCAATGACACTATTTTCATCGCTATAGGCTATGGCATTTTTCAGAATATTATTGAATACACGGGCTAGTTTGTCTGCATCTCCCCACAGAGTGAGTCCGTCAGGCACATTGACAGATATCTGCTTTCCCTGTGGAGCCAGCATTGGATAGAATTCATCTGCCATTTGCTGGAGCATGAACAGTAAATTGATTTTTTCTTTATTCAAAACAATAGTTTGAAGATTGAATCTTGTGATCTCGAAAAACTCATTGATAAGCTGTTCTAATCGATAAGCTTTTTCCAAAGTAATACCGACATATTTTGATTTCTGTTCAGGAGGCATATCAGGAGCTTCATCCAGAAGACTTAAGTACCCTATAACGGATGTAAGGGGTGTCTTTATATCATGAGCCAAATAAACGACCAAATCATTTTTGCGCTGTTCGGCATCAAGTGCAGCTTTTTTTTGCTTTTCCAAGTTGTTTTTTATTTGATTAAGCTTATTTTCCATAAAATCCAATTCCGGTGATAATGTAATTTCATCATTGGATTCCTCAACAAGTTTATCCATTCCACTACCTATTTCATCAAAATATTTAGTAAACCACGAAATTGAAAATCTAAGCAAAATAATTAATAAGATGATGATCACAATAAGTGTAATAAGCTCTTTATTATAAAGAAAAATATACCGATAAATTATTACAGCATCGCTTTCACTCAAATAAAACTTATTCTTTAAAAATTCTACAATACTCTCTCCAATATTGAAATTGTCTTGAATTACATCACGCAAAAAAATAACAGTTGCGATCGTGGCAAAAACAATAAGGAGCACTCTAAAAAATACTTTTCTTTTTAATTTTGTATAATCATTGTTTCTCTTATCTCTGTCACTTTTCAATTTTATAACCAACCCCCCATACCGTTTTGATATATTTAGGATTTTCCGCGCTATCACCCATTTTTTCTCTTAAATGTCGAATATGAACCATTACCGTATTATTGCTGTTACTAAAATACTTGTCTCCCCATACCTCGCGGAACAATTCTTCAGAACTTACCACTCGTCCTCGATTGGAACAAAGAACCCAAAGAATAGAAAACTCCGTAGGTGTAAGCGATAACTTTTTCTCATTCAGCGTACATTCACGAGCATCCATGTCTAACACCAAGCCGGAAAAGGCAATCAAGCGTTCTTCCTGTTTTTGCTCTGGAGAATTATATTTGGTAAATCTTCGGAGCTGCGCCTTTACACGAGCAACTAATTCCAAAGGACGGAATGGTTTAGTGATATAGTCATCGGCGCCTAATGTCAGCCCGGTAATCTTATCGATTTCTTCTTCTTTAGCTGTCAGCATAATAATCGGAAAATTATGTTTTTCCCTAATCTTCCGACAGATAGTAAAACCATCAATATCTGGCAGCATAACATCAAGTATCGCAAGCTCCAACTGTTTCGACTCAACACATCGAAACGCATCTTGACCGTTATAAAATTTGTATACTGTAAAACCTTCATTTTTTAGATAAACTTCAATTAGATCTGCTATAGCTTGTTCATCGTCAACAACTAAAATATTGATACTCATAAATTTTATCCCTTCTTCCTACTTGCCAATTGTCTTTTTATACCTCTGCTGGTTAGATGAGGTCTTTTCAATTGCCTTTATATTACCTTCTATTTTATTTACGTAGTTTAAAAATAAAGTCCCAAGCAGAAGTCGATCCTTTCTGGGTATTCTATTCCATACATAACCCTTGAACAGGTCCTTAACAAGAAAGGCTTCACCTACATTCAAGTTTTCAGTTTCCTTAATAGCTTGTTCTAGTAACTCATTAACATCGCCCATGTTGTCATCTCCTTATCAATAACAATATCAACAACATTGTTAATAAGATTATATACACACTACTAACTTTTTTCAATTACAAAATAAAAACCGCCAACCAAAAGAATTTATATCCTGATTAACGGTCACAAATGAGTTATTTATTTTGTAAATAGTTCGCAATTGTATAATATTTCCTTTGTATCAAGTAAGGTAGCTTCTTCTATTCCTACATTATTGACTTTCATAAAGGATTGTACCGCTTGGTAACCCACTGCATAACCAGCAAATGGTGATAAGCCAACAGGTTGATAGCCCTGTTCTTTTGCAATAGTGTCACCAAACATATAACTACTAACCTCAGCAAATCCTTTAACATCTAGTGACTCCTTTATTATCTCTGTTGAATATTCCAAGTCCTCTTTGTCAAAAGAAGTAACCCAAGGTCCTAAAAATTCATCACCATACAGTTCTCTTGCAAAAGACTCTGCCAACCCCTCTATAATTAAGTAATCACCAACAGTAACGTTCCCATGATCCCAATCAAAATATGAAAAACGGATATTATGATGAAATTCATGTGCAATTACAGCAGGTATCTTCGGAATATTATAGGAATTAGGATAAATAGATACTTGAATAAAACCTGGGATTCCACCGAACCCACAATATCCCTTTTGCAATTCGAGCTTTTTTGGATCAGCTATATACATTCCAAATTTTAACTCATCGGCATTTATTTTCAGATTATTTTTTTGAATAAAATTAACACAGGTCTTCAAAGTGTCATAGGCAGTTTGAAGAGCTTGAATTTCTTTTAGCTTCTCTAACGCAATCTTTCCAGTTTCGGTATTTGATATATCAAGGTAACCAAGCATTTTTGTAGCCATTATTACGTCGTATCCATTAGGTTGATTTGCCTTTAATGGAACGTTAATGATATTCCACATTTTTTCAAAGGGCTTCATCATTGAATATCGATAGAAGTCTTCTTTCTCTTCTTCCATACTAAATAATTTTTCATATTGTTTGATTGTATCTTCAATTATTATTTGCATTGCTACCACCTTTCTTCTTTTGATTTACTGAAAAAATTTTCATTGCCTCACTCATAAACTTGGCCAATCCTTCACTATACTGATCAATGTTTTGTGTAAAGCGTTCATCTTCAATATAGAGTTGACCTAATCCTTGGAAGGCATCAAGAGAATACTTACCAAAATTCTTATTTAAAAAGTCATACCATTCTTTAATCGTTTTTTGTACTTCTTGCGAGTTAGGAGAATAATTGCGAAGTTGTACAAGTTTATTGAAAATCACATCCCAATTTTGAGATAAATCTTGTTGTTCATCTATAGCCATGTCTCTTAATTTTGCGCTTATCTCATCAACAGGTTGATCCCCCCAACGCATGCGAGCCTCTTGTTCATACTGGTTGAGTCTAAAGTTAATACCCTCAAACCTTTCTTCGTTCGACATTTTAATTTCTCCCATCGTGTGTTTAATCGTTTTATCAATGGTTTCAATCATTTTATCGACTCTATTTCGTTTCTCAATTAACATTTTCCGTTGTAAGATTAACGCTTCCTGTTGATTAAATGAAGGGCTATTGATAATCGTTTTAATCTCCTTCAAGGAGAAATCAAGCTCTCTGAAAAATAAAATTTGCTGTAATTTTTCAAGATCCTCTTCAGAATAAAGCCGATAGCCAGAATAGGTGGTTTCTTTTGGAGTTAATAACCCAATCTGATCATAATGATGAAGTGTACGAACACTAACACCAACCAATTCAGCTACTTCTTTTACTTTCATACTCATGCCTTATATGCACCTCCTTCAGTTGTCATTATAAAGTATCACGTAACGTAAGGGTCAATAGTTAAATGAGGTAATTCAAACCCTGATCTTGCAGAAAAACCACCAACCAAGAGAATTTATCTCCTGATTGACGGTCAGCCACCAATGTTATATTTCTACATCTATCTCAATCCCAGACTTGAATTCAACAGTGAGCTTATCTTCATATATCGTTACCTTTTCAATCAGCCGCCTTACCAACTGCTCATCATATTCCTCCAACCCGCAGGACTGTTCATTCAAGAAATCATTCATTTCAGCGATTCGTTGCCTTTTCCCTTCTCGCTCTGCATTTTCAACCAGTGCATTTTGCTTCAATTCTCGAAGGCGGTAAATTTCATCAGCCACATCTTCATAGTCATTCTTTGACTTTGCTTGTATAAGAAGCTGTTGCTGTAATTCTTCCAATTTGCCATCAATATCATCGGTGGCAGTATCATTTTCTTCATTTAATATAGTAGCGATATTTATCTGCAACGTTGAGAGAAAGGATTCTTTTTTAGCCAAAAGGTCGTTAATAGCCTTGACCACCGCTGTCTGCAACGTTTCCTCGTTTATGGTAGGGGCAGTGCATTCAGACCCTCTTTCCTCCAATCGGCTGACGCATCTCCAAACAATAGACTTGTAGCCTCGGTTATTCCAATGTACCCGTCGGTAAATATCGCCGCAGTGTCCGCAGTAAACAATACTCGATAAAGCATACTTGCTGCTATAAACTCTCTTTTTACCCCTTTTCCCGCCACGAAGATTGGCTCTTCGAACCATCTCTTCTTGAACCTGCATAAAAAGGTCTCGTGGAATGATAGGCTCATGGCTGTTTTCAACATAATACTGGGGAACGATGCCGTTATTCTTGACCCGCTTTTTAGAAAGGAAATCAACCGTATAAGTCTTTTGTAGAAGGGCATCACCGATGTACTTTTCATTCTGCAGTATCTTTTTCAGTGTTTCAGGTCTCCATTTAGATTTGCCTGCCGCTGTAAGAATACCGTCTGTTTCCAGCCCTCTTGCTATCTGTAAAAGGCTTGCTCCCTCAAGGTACTCTCTGTAAATCCGTTTAACAACCTCAGCACCCTTTGGTTCAATCACTAGCTGCTTATTTTCATCCTTGGTGTATCCAAGGAAACGCTTGTGGTTGACTTGGACTTCACCTTGCTGATATCTATACTGAATACCCAGCTTTACGTTCTGGCTTAAGGACTGACTTTCCTGTTGGGCAAGGGATGCCATGATGGTCAGCAATACTTCACCCTTAGAATCCATGGTGTTGATATTCTCTTTCTCGAAGAATACCGCGATGTTTTTATCCTTTAACTGACGGATGTATTTAAGGCAATCCAACGTGTTTCTGGCAAATCGGCTGATGGATTTTGTGATAATCATGTCAATTTTTCCTGCCATACATTCTTCAATCATGCGGTTGAACTCTTCACGCTTCTTGGTATTTGTACCTGTGATGCCGTCATCTGCAAAAATACCTGCCAGTTCCCATTCCTTGTTCTTCTTAATATATTTTGTATAATGCTCGATCTGAATTTCATAACTTGAAGCCTGCTCTTCACTATCCGTTGAAACACGACAGTAAGCAGCCACTCGTATTTTGGGTTTGCTTTCACTATTTTTATTATTTCCAACCCGTTTAATTGCCGGAATCACTGTTACATTCCTACTTACCGCCACTTGTTACACCTCACTTTCTATCAGACTGTAAGCATATTCCGCCTGCTTGTATGGATCTTCATATTTTTGCACCAGAGGTTTTACTTTGAACTTTACAGGGTAATCCCTTACCGGTTCATCTTTAGGCTCCCATATCCTTCCGAGCTTTTCTGCTCGTTTTCGTTTTTCTACTCTGGCTTTTTCAAAGGTCTCTTCATCAATAATTGGAGGGTAGAATTCATCGCCCAAGTAATGCTTGTTCTGCAACATCTTACTTGCTGTGGCATGGTAGCAGTCTATCCCAGCTTTTTTAGTAGCACCCTTCAAAGAAAGTCCTGCCAAGTATCCTGAAAATAATTCTTTTACTTGTTCTGCTGCTATTTCATCTACAACAGCCTTTCCATCTTCAATTCTATATCCATAGGGTGTGTGACCCATCTAATTCACCAACCTTTCCTTCAATGTGATTCCACATTTTAATTCAAATCCAACTTCCTCTCGTGAAAATACCATAATCTTTTCTACGTAATTTTCAAACAGCTCATCCTCATAGGCTGTAAGCATTTGGGACTTAGTTGCAAACTTAAGCAGACGGTCAACCTCTTCAACTTTTGTAAAATTCCCATTGACGGAACGAGTAAGTTGATCCTTTTCGACAAGAAGCCTTTCTCTTTCTGCTTCCAATGAATTCTTTTCTTTATTAAACAGAGCAGGTTCCAGACACCCTTTGGCCATTAAACCCGTCAGCATCTGGCTCTGCTCCATGTTGTTTTCAATCCTAGTTTCCAATTCTTCAATTCTGCGAAAACTTGCCGCATTGTTCTGGTTACGTAACCCATTCAAAAGTGGTCTTAATATGAATTTCTGACCGAAAATGAGTTTATTCATCATCGTAACAAAAGCAGTCTTTATATCTTCATCTCGAATGAACTGCATAGAACATTCCGTTATATTGCCTATATGCTTACTACAGCACCAAGCGACGTATTTTCTTCCAGATGAATGAATTCGTCTTTTAAAGGTACTGCCACATTCCGAGCAAATAATTTTGCCAGAAAAGGAATATCGGTTTTGATATTTACTGTTGCGCTTTTCGATGCCTTTTTCCTTTGCTCTCTGATTAAGAATGGCATCTACTGCTTCAAAATCCTCATGGCTGATAATTGCCTCATGATGGTTTTCTACTAGATACATATTTTTCTCACCATAATTGGTGTGCCTGTTAAAATGGCTGTCAGTATAAGTCTTTTGCAAAATAACATCGCCAGTATATTTTTCATTGGTCAGAATCCCTCTAATCGTAGTAGCTGTCCAACGACCTCCTCTTTTTGAAGGGATACCCTTTTGATTAAGATCATTTGCAACTTTCTGTGTGCCTTTGCCCGATAATACCTCTGCAAAAATATACTTCACAATTTCTGCTTGCTCAGGATTTACCACCATTTGACCGTCAATGTTGTCATAACCATATGGTGGGTATGAAATCTTAAAAGTTCCGTTCTGAAATCTCCTTTGAATTGCCCACTTGTTATTTTCCGAAATGGAGATTGACTCACTTTCTGCAAGCCCGCTTAATATAGAAAGCATCAGTTCACTTTCCATTGATTGGGTATTGATATTCTCTTTCTCAAAGTAGATATAAATCCCAAGGTCCAACAGTTTACGAACCATCTCCAAACAATCCGTAGTGTTTCTTGCAAACCTACTAATGGACTTTGTAATAATTAAGTCAATCTTCTTGTTTTCACAATCTGACAGCATTCTTAGAAGTTCCGTTCGGTTTTCTTTTTTAGTGCCACTAATTCCCTCATCATAATACAAGCCAACATACTCCCATTCTGGGTTTGCCTTTATGTAAGTCTCATAATGGGATTTTTGTGCTTGTAGACTTACTAACTGTTCATCACTACCCGTAGAAACACGACAGTATGCGGCCACTCGTAGTTTAGGTTTGATAATCGATGCAACCTTATTTCCTTCTATTTTCGTTATCTTTTTCATCGCCTCACCTCCTTCTTGGTAGGTCACATATTACCTCTGAAACCCTTATATATCAACGATTTCAGGGCATTATCTCTGCTAAAAAAGGAGAGAAAGTTTGGCGATTGAGTGCGTCTATCTTGTTGAATTCTGCCTCCGTTATTAAACCTTTTTTGAGCATCTTTCTAAGTAATTTCTCTGCTTGAATATAATCAAACTCACGCTGTAGCTGCTCCTGTGACATTTTCTTTAATTCGATGCTTTTGTCTATAACCCCATCTGAGATCTTCATAACTTTTTTATCCTCATGCTGATTCACGTAGAATCACCTCCTACCTAATAGCCGCGGGAACAGGTCGAAGTTGAGGATTTGTAAAAATAAAATAAAATCAGAGCATAAAAAAAGAGCCTGCAAGGGAATAACCCCCACAGGCTATATACATCTAATAGTTAATATTTTTAGGGAAACTCTGTAAAGCTAAAGCATAATTGCTTATTTACTCGCTCCCCTTGATTAATCATACTTAATAAATGCATCCGTAAATCCTGCCTTTTTAGCTTTTGCAAGCTGTGCCTCAGCATTTGCTTTGACAGTGTATGCACCTATTTGTACACGATAGTATTTCTTTTTCGCTGGTTCTGCTGATTTTACTCCTTCACTTAGAAGTTTCTTAACATCTGCTCTAAAGGTATCCATGGTCTTGCCATGCTTAGGAAACCAGTGCATAACATCCGCATGGCTACTGGCTATACCTTGTTTATAGCCTTCACTATGACAGATGATATCCTTCTCACTTAGTCCATAGAGTTTGCAAAGATGTACACAAAGCTCCACTGCTTCCTTATAAACAGCAGAAAAATACGAGGCATCGGTTAGACCGTCCTCGCAAATTTCAAAACCTATATGGGTATTATTCGCATCCCCTCCAGCATGCCAACCACGATGATTCCAAGGCAATGTTTGGTATGTGGCAATGGAGCCATCTGCTAACTTACCAATAAAAGAATGGACACAAACTTGACGACCTCCGGGTTTATCCTGATTCCAATGATTGTTGTATTGGTTCTTTCCGAGCAAACCGTCATCTGGACCAACATATCTCTTCAACCACGGGTTGTTAGCCCCTGTTGAGTGAATCATTATACCCTTCGGTTTTATTGTTTTGCCTGCTTTGTAGCAGGCATTGTTCGTAAGTATTAGTTTGTATAATTTCATTATAATCACCTCAACATTTAATCATTTGGCTCAGGTGTAAGATGGACAGGGTACAGGTGATAGGTAAACTTTAAATCACAATAAGCATTTGATGATGTTCCATCACTTCCCATACAGATATACAGTCCATAACCGGCTGGAACTCTGGCCTGCCGCATTTGAATATGAATGTGCAAGGATTCTGCTGAAGTATTCGATCCGACAGGTGTACTCCGTTGAATTCTAGTGAACGTCTCCTCATCATTGGAAATATACAAGTCCAGTTCCTTTTCACTAGTATCCGATTGACGACAAAGAGTTATCAAATGGCAATCATAAGCCGTCGTATACAATTCTCCGCCCTGACCGCCAATAACCACACTATTAATAGGTAATATCGTGTGCAAAGGACCACGGACACTGTTTGCACCGCCTGAACCCGAGACATTACCCGACAAAATATATCTTGAATAGGCCGAACGGGTGAAGTCACTAATAATAGCCGTTGCTGTGGATGAGAGAGGTATTGCGGAAGTCACATTTTCTGCTCTTTCAAGTAGAAAAAGGCTCTCACCTGCCTCAACGGTGGTACTACCTATGGAAAACCTCTGACTTGTCCAGTAAGCTGTACAAATTGG
>DLCS01000224.1:11619-18738 GCA_002480735.1 Bacillaceae bacterium UBA7792
GGTTTGGATCAGTCCCAGTTCCATAGGCAATATTCATTTCGTCATCAATGCCCCTTATAGCTCTAGCAAGTGTCTTAACTGTATTACGAAGGGTGTCTTGAATTAGAACCTGCACATTATTTGCAGCTGGACTGCCCAAAACTGTAACGAAGGTATATGTTATCATGCCAATCACTACATTGTTTCCATTTGCTATATTGCTAAATGTAATGGCTGCTCTCCGGCTAATCATATCCGGTGCACTAGCTGTTTCTATTGGATGCAAATGGTTGAGTAGAATACCTGTCCGCCTATATAAATTTTCGCGGGTATCCTCAACCAAATTGTGTGTTGTATTTAGCAAATCATAGTTGTTGTTTAATAGATTGTAAGTGAGGTTGAGCAGATTATTTATTTCATCAATATCCAGTTCAGCTAAAGCCGAAAGCACTTTATTTAACCATTCCTGTGCAGGAGGTTCTGGTGGTTCAACAATTCCATCCACAAGAGCATCCTCGACTATGGTTAGTATTCTTGCACTCTTTCCAACCACATCACCATAAGTAACCCTTATTTCAAGCCGACCAACACCAACAAATGATGTATCCGTTGCATTGGGCTGCCATGTAAGGACACCATCAGCGTAGTTCGTGACTACCGGATATGCAACCCCATCAGGCCTTTTGTAAATCGCATTTAAGGAGGCACTTGGGTAGTTATTTTCCAGTAGGCTTGATACATCAAACTCAATATTTCGGTAATTGTGTTCACCGCGTCGACCAATGAATACCGTTACCGCTTTTGTTAAGTCAATCATATTTCATCACCTGGCTTAGGAGGTTCCTCATCACGACCATGTAGTTGCTTAAGAACCGCCTTTAGTTTTTCTGGGATGGGTAGCCCAATATGACCTGCATTCTCCAAAATGGATACACCCTCGTTACTTAGATAGAAAAAGATTACCGCTGTTCGCAAAGCGCTGCCATCGTATCCTGCACTCCCCAAAATTTGTGTATCAAGAATATGAGCGATACCTACCATTACAAAGATGAGCACCTTTTTGAAAATTCCCTTGGCACCAATTTCGCTGGACAGCTTTTTATCTGTAATCGCACAAAGGACACCTGTCAGATAATCAATAGCTACAAAAGTGACCAGTGTATATAGAAATCCGTCAAACCCGCCGAGAAACCATCCAAGAAAAGCACCAACAGCCGCAAAAGCTAACTGTATCCAATTCCAAATCTCTTTCACTGTAAACACCTCCATTACATTAATTTGTGTATTTAAAAAAGCACCCCTGTAAAATACAAGAGTGCTGTTGCCGTATCACACACCTTACAGCATCAGTATAAGATCGTGGATTTGTTGCATCACATCCGCCTTTGGACGCCCTGTTCCAATAGGGAGCCATGTCACAGGTGGTATATCAAATGCTGCAGAAGAGTCAAAACCATTAACCACTGTAATGATAGTATCAATAGCCTTTCGGATTTCAGTAATGTGAAATGGCCATTTTTTAACTGTTGTTCTTCCCGCAATAATCTCTTCACTCCAAATTACAGGGGATAAGTTGTAATAACTTAGCACTATATTTAAAGCGGTTCGAAGCGTCTGAATATGTGCTGCCTTTACGACAGTCTCATTTGCAGTAATCGTTTCAAAAGGTGGCGGTAATATAGTAAATGTCCTGACAACTTCTGTGCTTGCAGACTCAATATCACTATCAAGACAGCGGAAGGTTACAGTATGGTTTCCTACTGCAAGCGGTTCCGCTTGGTACACCGTACTAACACCATTTCCCAGATAGCCACTCGTAGAAAATCTCTCAGGATTATCCACACTATTAACCCACTCACCTGAATCAATCTTTACTTCCACAATCTGTGTCTGACCGTCTGGTTCAGTGCCTGTAGTAATCATAAAGCATGGTGTAGTGTTATAAGTAGACTTTCCGGTCATAGGACTGACGATGATCGGAGCAGCAGGCGGACTGTTTTTCTTTACCGTGTTACTAACCACATGGCTTGAAACTGCATCAAGTGTATCTGTTACGCTTATTCGATAGCGGGTATACATTCCAGGTACCGGGGAAGCATTTACCTGATGGGTACCTGAAGTAGCACTTGAAATAATAGTAGTCAATGCTTCATATACCGACCAATTTATACCGTCTGCTGATGTAGCTTGTTGAATAACATATTGCTTGATGGCACTGGTTCCCTGTATCGTTCCGCTCCACATAAGAGTTACTGTATTCGTCTCATATATTGGCGGAGTAGCAGTGAAAGAAGTAGGCGGAATGGGCAGTGTATTTCTGCGGACAGTGTTGCTAGATATAGTCCAGTCAGAATAAAAACTCTCTCCAGCCGTACCACGTGTCCTAACTCTAAACCTACGGTAATAACCGCGAGTTGTCGGTGGGCTAACAACTACGCTGCCACTTGTTGTTGAGGTAACCGCTATTGTTAATGCTGTCCATGCTCCCCATGTGCTGTTATCTGCCGAGTCACTATATTGAATCTCATAGGATGTGATGGTGTTGCCTGCTCCACTGGATGCACCACTCCATGAAAGAGTAACATTTCCTTCAGCTAAAGTTGAACTTACCGAGCAAGCAGTAGGTGCTCCACAAGCCGTGATATCACAGTAAATACTATTACTGATTTTTTCCGATGAGTAGACATCGAGATTATCTATCGTCCATACACCAAATTGAGTATATGTTCCTGGAACTCGTGACACGTTAGGGTTATAACTACCTCCACTAGCCGATAGGGCCAATATGGTTAGAACATTCCATGAACTCCATGTACTGTTATCCGTAGATGTTCGACTAGCAATCTGGTACCCCTTGATTGCACTCGTACTTCCAGAAGCTCCGCTCCAAGTAAGCGTAATTGTTTCATCACTATAATTGATTGGAGTAGCAGTCACTGTAGTTGGTGGGCTAGGAACTGTGTTTCTGCGAACAGAGTTCGACGATACTCTCCAGCCTGAATAATAACTTGCTCCTGCTGTACCTCGAGTTCGCACCCGAAACCTACGATAATTCCCCCGTGTTGATGGTGGTGCAACTGACAAGCTGCCACTAGTAGCCGTGGTGGTTACTGTAGTTAGTGCTGTCCACGATCCCCAATTCAAATTGTCAGCAGAATCACTATACTGTATCTCGTAGGAGGAGATGGCATTATTTGTACCACCGGAAGCACCACTCCATGATAATGTAACATTGTCCTCCGAGAGGGTTGCACTCAATGAACAGGATGTCGGAGCACTACAAGCTGTGGTTCTTATTGCCCAGTTAATGGTTAACACTATCTGGCTTAAATCATCTCTAGCTCGAAATCCCATATAGTTTAGTGTGCTGGAGCCAGCATCCATGAATAAACAATTACTAGCTCCACTACCGATGGAATCAATGAGTGCGGTGGAAATTGCGATATCCTTTGTACCCTGTCCGGCAGAAACAGTATAGCTATATCCAGAAGTAACTTTCGTAGGTCTACTCCCGGATATGCTGGTACCCGAACTAGGAGATGGCAAACCATATGCATTTCCAGCATAAAGTGTTATCGTTCTGGCTGAACCCCAATCACCTGCAGCTATCCTAACAAGACGAATACTGGCAGAGGTAGGATAATAGTTTGCATAGGTATTTCGAATACTTGTAAGGTCAAATAACATGGCACCAACATTCTCATAATTATTGGCTGGGGCATAAACCCCTTGTCGAACGTAGTCGGTTACACCCGCAATCCAACTGCCATTACGCCATGTACAAGCATTTATCGCTTGATAGGTTGCCATAGAAATTCACCTCACTCGTAAACCGCCGATACCAATGAGTTCACTAACCCACAAAGGCTGGTGTTTAATCTGGTATCAGTAATGTTATTTGCTGCTATTGATGTAGCCGCAGCAGGTACAAGAACGTCTGCAATACCGAGTTCATACACATCGCTGGTTCTTGTTAAGTCTGGAGCCACTGGTGTAGCAGCTGGAGTCCCTGTAACAACTGCAAGCTGAATATTCCTGCTGATTTGGCTTAAGCGAACAACAATCCGGTCAATGCGTGGATTGCTACCGTGCGCTGTAGCGAGGGGCATATTTAACGCATCTGTATTCTCATATCTATATCCATTAATCCACGCACTTCCAGCCGCCACGCTTACTGCCAATCCCATCCCTGGTGATACCTGCAGATTTGTAGCTGTTTTATAAAATATCCCGTTTGAAACAAGACTTCCAAAGTATGCTGCAAAATCCGTGGCATCATAGACTCTATCTCCATCGGATGAATTGAAAAATCCGCTTTTCTCCATACAAAAATTCCTCCTTCCTAGATGGTTTTCGTATACTCGATAACCACGTAGCCCGTATAATCTGTCCGGTCAATACCAGGTTCAACAACGACATTTGTTTTATCCACATAAAGACCGATTTGTGAAGCGAAGTTGTTATACCGTGCAAGCGGTAGTGGCAAGAAGTTAGTGCCATTTGTTGCAAAGCCAGATAAACTAACAACTGTACTTAGGTTTGCAATACCATGGGCTACGCTCCCAGGAGTAGCATTGGGAAGGGAGCCGAGGTTTACAACTTTTCGATATATTACCTTACCATCTATCCATAGACGCCCTGTGTTTTGTTCTGTCATAGAGTAATCAGTAAACGCAGAGGAGATTTTAGTTGCTGTAATCGTTCGTTCTGCAATCTTTGTACCAGTGACCGCTCCATTTGCAATCCGTGCTGTAGTTATTGGATCGTTATTAATATTTAACCAGTTCGCTTCACCAGACGGATTGTTAAACACAAAAACAGATATCACATAAAACGTCATTGTATTGCGTGATATAAAAAATCCCATTGCCCGCTGATATCCGTTTCCCGTGTTATCCCCGCTATGCTTTACCAAAAAGACATGCCCGTCATCGCTTGGCTGATCACTGAATTTGTTGCCGCTCCACGAGGTGAAATAAAAGGCATCTCCAGGGCTCATATGGTGCAGGGCATACTGGCCGATCGATATAGCTCCTTCTCCAACAATTACCTCAAGTGAGGGCAGTTTCCCAAACAGATTGTTGATACTATCGGTAACAGTATCTCCTTGGATATTGGGGTCAAGATCATGAATATCTCCAAGTGTTTCTGACACATTGCCTAATGCTTCTGCAATATCAGAGATGCCAGTTGGGGCAGATAATGCCGTTTTAACCTCACTCATATCAGAGCGAATTTTTTGAGCTATTGTTAGCTCGCTCTTTCCGAATACTACGCTGATGCTTTGACCGTCCGCGTCATAAGTCTCCTCCACTTCAGCGATTCGTGTTGTCATAGATACACCCCATGCTTTGGAAATAACCTTAACAACCTGGCCAAGGTCAAAGTCTACCTTATAAGTCAGGTTGCCATGTGGGTTAACTGATGTATCAAAGGAATATCGTATTACTTGCTCATTTAGCTTGCTCTGCCCACGAAAAATCAGCGTATTGATATAGTCCACTCCAAAATCTTCTGCCCGTAGGTCTTTAGCATCCACAAAAATCTCATGTCGAGTTTCTCCCGATCCACTTGTAATTGCTACAAATGTCCGCTCTGCACCTTCGCCCTCCCCACCAACAAGAGCAGTGTTAGCAAAATCTGCTGCACTTACTGTATAAACCTGCTCAGTTAGGTTCTCATACTCCTTAGAGAACACTGCCTGTGATTCAGTCCCCTTATACAGCATTATTGTAAAAACCCCTGTTTCAGGAGTAAAAATAGTCTTGATACCAACCTCCGAAACTTCACATAGTTCCGTCACTGCGTCCATCAAGTTGCGGTACGAAATCTGGGTGCTAATGGGTATATCCAGGCTTGGGGATGAAAAGGATATACCGCTGATCTTTCTTGCTACATCAGAAGGATTGATAAGGTTATTTTCTATAAGTTGCTCCACACAATCAGAAATGTCACCGGACAATTTCTCCGTTTGCCATACAATGCGTCTAGCAAGAAAGGACGTGGCAAAGCGACCACTTACCGTAATAAATTCCTGATCCGTCTGAGACAAGGAAAGATGCTCAATAATCCCAGCTTCTTCATCATCGTTCTTCCAAATGATATTTCCTTCTTTTAGAAGTTCGGCATTCTCTTGTGTGGCGATGGCTTTTAGTTCAAATGAACCACACTGAGAATAACGCCGTGTCCATCGAAGATATTCGAAAGATTCCACGATGCCCACAAGCTCCCGGTTTGTATTAAAGATATATAGTTCCATACTCACACCCCCAGAAATTGTGGACGAAAGTAAATACTGACCTCCAACAGTTCCATATTAACTGAAGCGTCATAGCGCAGTGTGTTAGTACCTGCCGCAAGCTGGAAAAACGTTGAATTGGTGTCCAATAGTGAAAAAGCATTTGTAACCGTTGACCCTACAACCTGGACCACACGCTTACCAGCGAAATGGGTATACACACGAAGTTCATCACCAGCACTCATTGTAGTGAGAAGCCGGATATATTCTCCCGTGTCTATGTTTAGTAGTTCAGGGTTGGTAACCGTACCCAGTGCTCGAAATACGATTTCGCATCCACAAGATACATCACCAATGTTTTCTACTGTGATGATTTGGCTCGGCTGACGCATTCCAAACTCCATACCACTTACTGGTATCTCCAGTTCAAACTCAAATAGAGGTATCCATGATGCCAGTTCCTCTCTCACCTCATCCAATGTTTCGAAGAAAGGGGATGGACATAGTAAACTTACAAAGAAGTTTGGTATGCGTTGTCTAGTAGAAACAGTAAATCCTGCTTCCTCTACCACACAAGCAATTTGCCGTCCACGATATAAAAGAGTTCCTCGCATTTTTGGAGTAAATATCTTAAGAAATCTCTGTCTCCGTACATAAGCCTCGTCAAGAGAATCCGCTACGACCGTACCTTCTAGCGTGATATTACGCATATCCAGTGTGGAGGAAATATAAAAAGCACCGTCTTGATCCGGTGCCTTAAATGTATTAACGGTCTGGCGTATGTTGCCTGTTCCGTCTATCTTGGTAAGAAAATACGGGCGGCTTTGTTTTAGGGTGATACTCTCACCGTTTGAGTTAATATAAGTAAGTTCCACTGCCAGACCTCCTCGTATAGTAAGTTT
>DLCS01000001.1 GCA_002480735.1 Bacillaceae bacterium UBA7792
TAAAGGATAGTCCTAGCGAAGAGCTCGCTACCTCAATTCGCAATATCATGGACGGCAGAAGAGTTTATGCTCCTGAACTGATGGACGATTTGTACGCGGAAGAAAATCCTTTGACAGAACGAGAACTAGAGGTTTTGGAGTTAGTGGCAAATGGGCGAAACACGAAGGAAATAGCCGATGAACTTAGCATCAAGACCGGAACAGTCAGGAACTATATTTCAACGATATTAGATAAGCTTGGTGTCACGAATCGAATTGAAGCGATCACCCATTTTAAAGAAAAAGGCTGGTTTAAATAGAGGCACTGTCAGAAGTAAAATGATCATGTATACAAAGAAGAAAAAAATGGCATACTACGATCTAAAAAAGTTAAAGGAGTACTGCCATGTCAGTTAAGGTTGGAACGAAATATCAAATTACAAACGCAATTAAGGGTTACTATAATTCTGCGGAAACGATGACGATCACAAGACTGAGTGGGAGCACGGTTCAATTCATTCTCGAGGATGGAAAAGGATATGGTTCCATGCCGATTCAGCATCTCCAATATTTATTAAAGAGAACTGAATTAACCATCTTTGATGACAAAAAACAATTCCTTCAACTCGAAGAACAAGAGCAGGATATTAGTTAAGGCTCCATTCTTAAAATATCGTCACATGAAAAAAGGACTTCACATATGAAATCCTTTTTTGTTTTTACGAATATATTTTTTTCAGTAATAATTTCCGGCGATACATTTCCTCATCCGCTTGGTGGATCATGTCTTCAATAGACAGGTCTTGGCCTGGTTCGTAATAGAACAAGCCATAACTGATAGAAATCGGGTATGGTTTTACATTCAACGGATGATTGGATGTAAGCACGGAGGTAATTTCCTCCCAAAGCCTCTCAATTTCCTCTAATGGCTTGTGCGGGAAAACGACGATGAACTCGTCACCACCATAGCGGAAAAAGATATCCTGTTCTTCGATATGCTCCTTGATCACCTGACAGGTCCTTTTGATTAAAAAATCTCCTTCGGCATGTCCATATTGATCATTGACCATCTTCAAATTATTGACATCAACGAAGCAAAGGGTGAAAGGAAAATGGTCTTCCTTAGCCTTCTGATGTAATTCCTTTAGCTGAATAATCCCACTTCGTCGATTATTAATTCCTGTTAAAATATCTGTTGAAGCATGCTGTATAAGTTCGGCTTCAAATTTTTTCAATTCGGATATATCCGTAACTCCAGTGAGAATGCACTTTTCATTGCGATAGTCGATTAGTTGATAGTTTAGGATAACCCATATAAGCTTTCCGCTTGCTACTTTCTGTTCAATAATGTGATTTTTCTTATATCCATTGCGATTTAACTCCTCAATCAGTGGAATTCTATCTTTGTCATTTTTATAGAAATCGATAGCTGTATATTTATGTACGTCTTCCCTTGCTACCCCATAAAACTCGAGCGCTTTTTCATTCACCTCGACAATCCTTCCGTCAACAGCGCTTGTTAGGAGAAGAGGGAATGGGTTAATATCAAACAGCTTCTTAAAGTTCTTCTCTTGCTCTCTTAACTTAACCTTATTATAAAAAGCATTTCTGCGAAACGTGTAAAATGCAAAGGAAATTAAGTAGGCGACGAGTACAGTTGTAGTCGCATTTGTTTGCTTTGTGATCTTTATTAGCTCATCTTCCAAAATAAAGGATAGACCGATGTGGAAGCTAAGATAAGTTAGTAGATAAATCACGAATAGATGCAGTGGTTTAATATGCAATAAGACTGCAATTCCAATAATTATCGTCGTATATACATCAATATTCCCCGTTAACTTTTGATTATTTAATGAACTTGTTACACCTAACATCGCATAGATGATGATATAAAAGTTTATGAGAAAGGTAGCACTCTTCGATTCTATGAATGTCTTGCTTTTTTTTACATTTTGATAAATGAAATAATAAATTAAAGAGAAAAGAAAGCTGACAAAATGGATCACGATTAGGTTTAAGCGGAAAGAAGAATCATGAATATCGTGAAGAAGTATAACATCCGCAATAATATAATAGATGTAGATGAAGATTAAAGTAATCGAAACGAGGTTAATTCTTTTCAAAAGCTGCTCATTATTATGCTTTTGAAACTCGTTGTCATCAATGGCTTTGCTATTGTTATAAAATACAATGATTTTAGATTTTAGTTCTAAATATTTATTGACAAAAATTTTCAAAGCTTTCAATCCTTTACAACGATCTGCGGCTATTTTATCATAAAGTTATCAGAAAATATACTATATTTAGGAGAAAAGTACTTATTCGGAATCATATTTTTACCCTGAAGTAAATTTACAGAAAATTTATAATATACATGTTATAATAGATGTAGCTGTTGAATTCAATTGGTAGGAGGAGAGTATTTTGAGAGAAGTCGTCATTGTAGAAGCAGTTAGAACCCCAGTAGGAAAAAGAAAGGGCTTACTTAGTAATGAACGTCCAGATGAGCTAGCAGCAAAGGTTCTTAAGGAAGTAGTTGCTAGAGCTGGAATTTCTCCTGGGCAAGTGGAAGATGTTATTCTGGGCTGTGTTGCTCAGGTCGAAGAGCAAAGTCTCAATATTGCAAGGACGGCTGCACTGATGGCTGGCTTTCCGATCGAGGTGCCAGGTACTACAATTGATCGTCAATGCGGCTCGGGGCAACAAGCTGTGCATTTTGCTGCACAGGCTATCTTGAGTGGGGATATGGATATTGTCATTGCCGGTGGAGTGGAGAGCATGACGCGCGTACCGATGGGCTCTTCCCGGAAGAATTCACGATGGAGTGAAATGCTAACCTCTCAATATGAGATGATTCATCAAGGATTGTCTGCTGAAAGAATAGCGAAAGAATGGGACTTAAGTCGCGAGGAGCTGGATGAATTCTCATTAGAAAGTCATCGCAGAGCCATTTTGGCCCAGGATGAAGGCCGTTTCGACCGGGAAATCATGCCTTTAGAAGTAACCCTTGAGGATGGGACAACATTGAAGGTAACCCAGGACGAGGGTCCGAGAAGGGAAACCTCCCTTGAAAAATTGGCAGCGCTGAAGCCAGCATTCACAGAGGATGGCAAAATTCATGCCGGAAATTCTAGCCAGATGAGTGATGGAGCCGCTGCACTTCTTTTAATGTCGAGGGATAAAGCAGAGGAATTAGGACTAAAGCCTCGATTCAGAATTGTTGCTCGCACAGTGGTAGGCTCTGATCCAACCTTGATGTTAACTGGGCCAATTGAGGCTAGTAAGCGGGTCTTAAATAGAGCAGGTCTATCTATTCATGATATGGATACTTACGAGGTGAACGAAGCCTTCGCACCAGTACCAATGGTTTGGTTAAGAGAGCTTGAGGCGGATCCAGAAAAGCTCAATCCAAATGGTGGAGCCATTGCACTCGGACATCCTTTAGGAGCAAGTGGTGCTCGCTTAATGATCACGATGATGCATGAATTAGAAAGAACGAATGGCCGCTACGGTCTTCAAGCGATTTGTGAAGGTGGAGGAATGGCAAACGCGACCATTATTGAAAGATTGTGAGAAAGATGACCCATTGAGGTCATCTTTGTCCACTTTACCATCAAATAATCAAGGAGAAAAAAATGATTAACATCGCACAATTAGTGAAGAAACAAAGGGATTTTTTTCAAACAGAGCGGACGAAAGATCTATCCTTTCGCATCAATGCATTAGAAACGTTAAGACAAATGATTAAGGAATCAGAAGGAGATATAATCAGCGCTCTCAAAGATGACTTAAATAAATCGGAATTTGATGCCTACTCAACCGAAATCGGCATTGTCCTTGAGGAGATTCGCTTCACGTTGAAAAATGTGGAGAAATGGGCGAGACCAAGAAGGGTTAAAACACCATTGACCCATGCTGGTTCAAGAAGCTACATTTATCCCGAACCATACGGTGTTGTCTTGATTATCTCACCATGGAATTATCCATTTCAATTAGCTATTGCTCCTTTAATCGGTGCGATCGCCGCCGGGAACTGCGCGATATTAAAGCCTTCGGAGCTCACTCCCAATACGTCTAAGCTGCTAGCTCGACTTGTAAAGGACTATTTTCAAGAAGAGCATATTGCCGTGGTTGAGGGTGGGGTCGAGACAAGTCAAATGCTCTTAAGCGAAAAATTTGATTATATCTTCTTTACTGGGAGTGTTCCAGTGGGGAAAATCGTGATGGAGGCCGCTTCAAAGCACCTAACGCCTGTCACATTAGAACTTGGTGGAAAAAGCCCTTGTATTGTTCATGAGGATGCCAATCTGAAGCTTGCTGCAAAACGTATTGCATGGGGAAAATTCATGAATGGGTGGCAGACTTGCATTGCTCCTGATTACTTATATGTTCATCGCAGCAAGAGTGCCGATTTTTTGAATCAGCTTAAAGTCACGATTAAGGAATTATATGGAGAAGCTCCATTGGAAAATAAGAACCTAACTAAAATTGTGAGCGAACGTCATTTTAAACGACTGGAAGCTTTCATGAAGGACGGTTCTGTTTTCACCGGTGGTGGGAGTTCACTTGAGCAGTTAAAAATTGAGCCGACGGTGCTGACGGGCATTACCTGGGACGATCCTATTATGGAGGATGAGATCTTTGGACCAATCTTGCCTGTCTTGGAGTATGACGATTTAGCAGAAGTTATAAAGGAGATCAGGCAAAGGCCAAAGCCATTAGCACTCTATCTATTCTCAGAAAATCGAACACTTCATGATCGGGTTTTGGGAAGCGTCTCATTCGGCGGAGGTTGCATCAATGATACGGTTTACCATATTACTAGCCCTTATCTCCCCTTTGGAGGGGTTGGTAGTAGTGGGACTGGCGCCTATCATGGCAAGGGAAGCTTTGATACATTTTCACATGAAAAGAGTGTTTTGAAGCAAACAACGATGTTTGATATTCCGATTCGTTATCCTAATTTTAAGAATGGCTTGAAGTATATCAAAATGGTGTTCAAATAAGGCGAGCCCTACCATTAATAAGCATTCTGAGGAGGAGTTTCCATTGATTTTCCCAAAAGAGGTGGAAGTAATTGAGGTTGGTCCACGTGATGGGCTGCAGAATGAACCAAATCTCATCCCTCTGGAGAAGAAGAAGAAATTAATCAAGATGCTGTCGGAGGCTGGCTTCTCGCGAATAGAGACAGCCTCCTTTGTTCATCCAAAGTGGGTGCCACAAATGGCCAACTCAGAGGAAATGGCAGAATACAGCAGGGAGCTGGCTATCACCTACTTGGCACTCACTCCTAATCAAAAGGCATTAGAGCGTGCGATTGCCGTCCAAGCGCCGCAAATCGCTGTCTTTATTGGGGCAACCGAAACCTTTAATCGAAAAAATATCAATCGTTCAATTGATCAATCTCTCGAAGAGTGCAAGGATTTGTTTGAGCGAGCTAAGAAGGCCAATCTCTGGATCAGAGGCTATGTTTCAATGGCCTTTTCCTGTCCGTACGAAGGGGAGGTGGCCTTTGAGAAGGTTCGATATGTATGTGATGAGCTGATTAGGCTTGGAGCAGACGAAATCAGTATTGGTGATACAACTGGAAAAGCTAATCCAAAAGCTGTCTATGAGCGTTTTTCTAGATTACGAGATTTGTATCCGCATACAACCTTCGTGGCTCATTTTCATGATACGGAGAAAATGGCATTGGCCAATGTGGTTGCTGCCATGCAAGCGGGGATCACGAAGTTTGATAGTTCCATTGGAGGACTTGGGGGCTGTCCCTATTCGCCTGGAGCTACCGGAAATGTGGCGACTGAAGAGCTCGTTCATATGCTGGAGCAAATGGGCTGCAGCACGAATCTTGACTTGCATAAGCTTCGTGAGGCAAGCCGTTTCGCTAAGACTCTTTCAAGTCGAATACAATAGGAGAACTGACCTGGCTCTCCTATTTCCATCGATGAAGAACAAATTGATGAAAAAGGTAAATGACCGAAAAGAAGACAGTATAGCCAAAGAAAGAGTAAGCATGATGAAAATCCTCGCTATGAATGAACCAGCCGTATTTTTCTGCTATTCTTTCAAATAATGGCATGATTAATCCTAATAGAATGATAAAAACCGCCCTGTTCCACCGGGTAAATCGGCTACAAATCATAAGAAAGCAGGCCATCAAGACGGGAAGACCTACTAAGGTGAATGCGATATTGATCGTGAAGATCTCATACATGGGTCTAAATGGGAACGAGTAGTAACCTAACCCAACATAGAAGAGGTCCAAATAGGTTCCAATAAGCGATGATAGCAGTAATGCTGGCAGCATCTTAATCCAAGAAGGGAATCGCTTTTTTGGCGATGGCGGCAAGCTCGAGCTTCTCCAGGGTTTTACAGTATTCATTCTTAATCTCTCCATTTATCTTTAAATCTGAATCTATTAAATAATAAAGAACCTTCCAGCTCCTATACCAATCTCCAATTTCCGCTTCAGCATGATTCATATCCTTCCACGCATTCGTTAATGTTGGACTGTAAATGCGATTGGCATCGGGCCGTAATTGGCAATTATTTAAACGCCGCTTCAAAAAGGTACCTGGTACCGCTTCTTCAATGTCGTTGAAAATCGAGGGGCAGTAGTCCTTTCTTGAACCGGTGTGCGGAGTTGCCCGGGCCCAGTCTTCAATGGCTCTTTTTCGTTCTTCCTCTCCAAATAAGATCTGATAAAGGCGCTTTCCAAGCAGGATTCTTTCATGTAAGCTTTCAAAACGATGGAGCGTTTCACCGACTAGCTTGATTTGCCCATTCTCTTGATAAGGAAAAAGAATATGATTCATAGAGAGTAGGTCTTGTAGCATGAATTCAAGGGAATCAAAGACCTCTTTTTTAAATGTAGGATGATGAATGACCCGTCCTTCTAAGTAGCTTTGCTCGTTGATGACGAGAGATATTGTTAAGACGTATTGATTACGGTGATACCAAAAATCATTCCAAATGGTCTCCATATAGGTAGACACATGAAAATGGGGCAATAAATGAAATAGATTTTCTCCCCTCCTTAAGCATTCCTCGTAAAGAAGAAACTGGGGATAGGCATCCTGAAAAATAAGCCAATTGCCTCGTTCTAAAAAGGAAAAAAAACTCTTCGCTTCTTTATTTGTCAACAGCCTCGTATGCAGACCTCCTTTTAAATCGGTCATATTCCAGCCTCCATTTCGCGAAACCATATGACCTAAAAAGGCCCATTGAATTTCGGGATACTGGAGATAAAAGTCTAGGTAAGCCTTTGTCCTCGTTACATTATTTAAGTTCCATTGCTCTGTTTTCGCTTGAATTCTTT
>DLCS01000277.1 GCA_002480735.1 Bacillaceae bacterium UBA7792
CCAACAATGGTTTCTGTGAACGAATAGTCTTAGCACTATTTAGTCAATTAAAATTAGTGAAAAAACGCATCCCGTGCGTCGAATTAATAGGAGGAAATTTTAATGAGCAAAATTATTGGTATTGACTTAGGAACAACAAACTCCTGCGTCGCTGTTTTAGAAGGTGGAGAGCCTAAGGTTATTCCAAATCCAGAAGGAAATCGAACAACACCTTCAGTCGTTGCATTTAAGAATGGTGAGCGACAAGTAGGGGAAGTAGCAAAACGTCAGGCGATCACAAACCCAAACACAGTCCTTTCAATTAAGCGTCATATGGGAACTTCCCATAAAGAATCAATCGAAGGGAAGGATTATACACCACAGGAGCTCTCAGCGATTATTCTACAGTATTTGAAATCCTATGCAGAGGATTATCTTGGCGAGCCAGTAACGAAAGCGGTTATTACCGTTCCTGCCTACTTTAATGACGCTGAGCGTCAAGCAACAAAGGATGCTGGAAGAATTGCCGGCTTAGAGGTTGAGCGTATCATCAATGAGCCAACAGCAGCTGCCCTTGCTTACGGTCTTGATAAGATGGAAGAGGACCAAACGATTCTTGTCTACGACCTTGGTGGAGGTACGTTTGACGTTTCCATCCTTGAGCTAGGTGACGGAGTATTTGAAGTAAAATCTACTGCTGGGGACAACCGACTCGGTGGAGATGACTTCGACCAAGTGATCATTGATTACTTAGTTGATGAATTTAGAAAAGAAAATGGCATTGATTTATCTAAGGATAAAATGGCGGTGCAGCGTCTAAAGGATGCTGCTGAAAAAGCGAAGAAGGATCTATCTGGAGTGACTTCCACACAGATTTCCCTTCCATTTATTACAGCTGGTGAAGCTGGACCGCTACACTTAGAAGTGACACTTTCAAGAGCAAAGTTTGATGAGCTATCTGCACATCTTGTTGAAAGAACGATGGGACCTACTCGTCAAGCGCTTCAGGATGCTGGATTAACAGCTGCAGAAATAGACAAGGTGATTCTAGTCGGTGGTTCTACCCGTATTCCTGCCGTTCAAGAGGCGATTAAGAAAGCAACTGGAAAAGAGCCTCATAGAGGGGTTAACCCAGATGAAGTGGTTGCGATGGGAGCTGCCGTTCAAGGTGGAGTAATCACTGGAGATGTGAAGGATGTTGTTCTTTTAGACGTAACACCACTTTCATTAGGAATTGAGACAATGGGTGGCGTGTTTACGAAATTAATCGATCGTAATACCACGATCCCAACATCGAAATCCCAGGTGTTTTCGACAGCTGCTGACAATCAAACAGCAGTAGACATCCATGTATTACAGGGTGAACGCCCAATGGCCGCTGACAACAAGACATTAGGACGTTTCCAATTGACTGATATTCCACCAGCACCACGTGGAGTTCCGCAAATTGAAGTATCCTTTGATATTGATAAAAACGGAATCGTCAATGTTCGTGCGAAGGATCTTGGAACAAATAAAGAGCAGGCAATAACCATTAAGTCATCAACAGGTCTATCGGATGAGGAAATTGAAAAAATGGTGAGAGAAGCGGAAGCAAATGCAGAAGCCGATCAGAAGCGTAAGGAAGAGGCTGAATTACGCAATGAAGCGGACCAGC
This sequence comes from Bacillaceae bacterium UBA7792, assembly GCA_002480735.1. GTDB lineage: Bacteria > Bacillota > Bacilli > Bacillales > Cytobacillaceae > Robertmurraya > Robertmurraya andreesenii. The sequence goes on from DLCS01000277.1 coordinate 1,637, forward strand.
TCGTGTTCCAAGTAGATAAGACATTGAAGGATCTAGAAGGTAAGGTCGATGCTGGAGAAGTTGCGAAGGCAAACGAAGCGAAGGATGCTTTAAAGGCTGCAATTGAAAAGAATGACCTGGATGAAATGCGTGCCAAGAAGGATGCCCTTCAAGAAATCGTTCAAAACCTATCTGTCAAGCTATATGAAGAGGCTGCAAAGCAAGCACAAGCTGCACAGGGTGGCCAAGCGGATGCTGGAGCAGGCAAGGATGACAATGTAGTAGATGCAGAATTTGAAGAGATTAAAGACGATAAATAGAAAAGCGGAAGCGGCTCGTCCATCGGCGAAGCTAGCCAAATAATTAGAATATAGAAAAGTCAAAGTCATCATCTTTACGACTTTGGCTTTTTCTATGAGAATTATCATTGTCGGTGGGTGTATCTGAACGAGCCTTTGCTCATGATTCTCGAGCAACAGCGAAGATAAGGTGGCGCCTACCGACAATTGTGATACTAAGTTGACATAGCCGTCTATGACCATAACTATGTAGATATTTGCACGAATAAAGAGATGAGTGTTAAAATAACCTTTATGCGAATCGATTCGGGGAGTGGTTATGTTTGAGTAAAAGGGATTATTATGAAGTCTTAGGGGTGACAAAATCCGCTTCTAAAGACGAAATAAAGAAGGCTTATCGTAAGCTATCAAAAAAATATCATCCGGATATTAATAAAGAACCGGATGCAGATGAAAAATTCAAAGAAGTAAAAGAAGCATATGAAGTATTAAGTGATGATCAGAAGCGAGCACACTACGATCAATTCGGTCATACCGATCCAAACCAAGGCTTCGGTGGTGGAGGATTTGGTGGCGGAGGCTTCGGCGGCTTTGAAGATATATTCGAAACCTTTTTCGGCGGCGGCTCTAGACGCCGTGATCCGAATGCACCACGACAAGGGGCAGACCTTCAATATACGATGACGTTATCTTTTGAGGAAGCGGTGTTTGGGAAAGAGACGGACATCGAAATTCCTCGTGAAGAAACATGCGATACCTGTCTTGGCAGTGGGGCAAAACCAGGAACAAAGCCTGAAACCTGTAACCATTGTAACGGAAGCGGACAATTGAATGTGGAGCAGAATACTCCATTTGGAAGAATTGTCAATCGAAGAGTCTGTAATTATTGTAACGGAACGGGTAAAGAAATTAAGCATAAATGTTCAACCTGTGGCGGAACAGGCAAGGTGAAGAAGCGCCGCAAAATTCATGTGAAAATTCCAGCGGGAATTGATGATGGCCAGCAGCTAAGAGTATCAGGACAAGGTGAGCCAGGGGTCAATGGTGGGCCAGCTGGGGATTTATATGTTGTTTTTCATGTACGTTCCCATGAATTCTTCGAGAGGGATGAGGATGACATTTTTTGTGAAATGCCGATCACGTTTGTTCAAGCTGCCTTGGGGGATGAAGTCGAGGTTCCAACCTTGCATGGAAAGGTGAAGCTCAAAGTTCCTGCGGGGACACAAACAGGCACGAAATTCCGTCTTAGAGGAAAAGGTGTTCCTAATGTAAGAGGCTATGGAGTCGGAGATCAGCATGTCATTGTTCGGATTGTGACCCCTACTAAGCTTACGGAAAAACAGAAGCAGCTTCTTCAGGAATTTGCCGAAATTAGTGGGAAGGTTCCGCAGGGAGAGCAAGAGGAGAGCTTTTTTTCAAAGGTAAAAAGAGCATTTAAGGGTGATTAAGTTACCCATTGCGATTGAAAAATAGAAACGGAGTTGGTAGATATGAAGTGGTCGGAAATATCGATTCATACAACAAATGAGGCAGTGGAGCCGATTTCAAATATATTACATGAAGCTGGGGCTAGCGGTGTTGTCATTGAGGACCCGTATGAGTTGGTAAAGGAAAGAGAAGACCGCTTCGGAGAAATCTATCAGCTCAATCCAAATGATTATCCAGAGGAAGGGGTTATCGTTAAGGCCTATCTTCCCGTCAACAGCTTCCTTGGTGAAACGGTCGATGAAATCAAAGAGGCGATTAATGGACTGATTCTCCATCAAATCGATATTGGTAAAAATACGGTCACAATCAGTGAGGTAAATGAAGAAGAGTGGGCAACCGCCTGGAAGAAATACTACCATCCAGTGAAGATTTCAGAGAAATTCACGATTGTGCCAACATGGGAAGAATATACGCCTGTTCATAGCGACGAGTTGATCATTGAACTCGACCCTGGCATGGCGTTTGGTACAGGTACCCATCCAACAACCGTCATGAGCATTCAGGCTCTAGAAAGAACGATCGAAGAAGGCTTTCAGGTCATTGATGTGGGAACCGGTTCAGGCGTATTAAGTATTGCCGCAGCAATGCTTGGCGCTTCCCGTGTCGAAGCGCTTGACTTAGATGAGGTGGCGGTCAACTCTGCCAAAATTAATATCAAGCTTAACAAGGTTCATGATCGGGTAACGGTCAGACAGAATAATCTCCTTGACGGAATCAGTGAACCAGTGGATGTGATCGTTGCAGATATTTTAGCCGAAGTAATTGTTAGATTTACAGATGATGCGGCACGATTGGTGAAACCGGGCGGATATTTTATCACCGCTGGAATTATCCTTCAGAAGAAACAAGAGGTTAAGGATGCGATTACAACTGCGGGCTTTGAAATTATTGAGACGCTGCAAATGGAAGATTGGGTA
>DLCS01000119.1:0-15724 GCA_002480735.1 Bacillaceae bacterium UBA7792
CCTCTATGGTCAGTGACCATCGGGTGCCGCTAGTGAACATTTATCTAAATTTGTCCATCTCTGGTGGGGAGAAAAGGGAATTTGTTATTTATGTATGGCGAAACCTTTTAGTAATAAGGATCGTCTTATTCTAGGACGAAAAAGTTTGCGAAGTGAGAAAAAATTCAATTGGAAATTGTCTGTTAGGGGAATATTTGATACGATGGAGATGTATCTCCTTTTTGAAACAAACAGTAAGGTTAGGTGATTTCATGCAGACCCTCATTTTAGCCTCTTCTTCTCCACGACGAAAAGAACTTCTTGAAAGTCTACATTTAACATTTGAAGTCTCCAGCAGTAATGTTGATGAGTCCTTTCAATCAGAATGGCCCCCTGAAGAAATTGTCATGGAGTTGGCACGGAGAAAAGCCCAGTATGTTGCAAAACAGCATCCGTCTGCCTATGTCATTGGTTCTGACACGATCGTTGTCGCAGATGGACAAGTTCTTGGGAAGCCCAAAACCGAGCAAGAAGCGGTAGCGATGCTTGAGAGCTTATCGGGACGTACCCATGCAGTCTATACGGGTGTAACAATTATTTCCCCAACAGAATACACTCATTTTTTTGAAAAAACGGATGTTGAGTTTTGGGAGTTAACTGCGGATGAAATTCTAAGCTATGTTGACACCAAAGAGCCCTTAGATAAGGCAGGAGCCTATGGAATACAAGGGTATGGAAGATTGCTAGTAAAAAGAATCAACGGAGACTACTATTCGGTTGTGGGTTTGCCTCTATCAAAGACCATTCGAGAATTAAAAAAGCTAGGGTTTCAACTTCCCTTTTAACCTCCTAGAACTCATCTAGAGAAGGAGGAAAAGGATTGCAAGCAGAAACATTAATGATTCGAGATTTCCCTGAGGAGGAGCGGCCCAGAGAAAGATTCGAGCAAAATGGCCCAGAAAGTCTTTCCAATCATGAATTGATTGCCATTTTATTAAGAACAGGAACAAAGGAAGAATCGGTCCTACAGCTTTCAAATCGTCTTCTAACGAATTTTGAGGGCTTTAGATTATTAAAAGATGCTACCTTAGATGAAATAACGGCTATAAAAGGGATTGGAAAAGCAAAAGCTATACAAGTACTCGCCGCTGTTGAAATTGGTAGAAGAATCTCAAACCTAACCTACGATGACCGCTATGTTATTCGTACCCCGGAAGATGGTGCCAACTATGTTATGAACGACATGAGATTTTTGGCACAGGAGCATTTTGTTTGTCTCTATTTGAATACAAAGAATCAAGTCCTGCATAAGAAAACAGTGTTTATCGGGAGTCTAAATGCTTCGATCGTTCATCCGCGCGAGGTATTTAAAGAGGCCCTCCGGCGTTCGGCTGCATCTGTCATCTGCTTCCATAACCACCCTAGTGGCGACCCAGCGCCGAGTCGAGAGGATATCGAGGTGACCAAACGCCTCGTGGAATCTGGGAAAATCCTTGGCATTGAGCTTTTGGATCATGTCATCATCGGGGAAAATAAGTTCGTCAGTCTGAAGGAAAAAGGATATTTGTAAAAAAGAGAAATGACTTTGTTACACAAAATGCTTAATAGGGACAATAGCTTCTGGAATGAAAATTTCTGACCGAAACCTTATAATAAGAATTGATTACACTATGATTTTGAACATCGTTAGGCTATAATATAGTTTGTGATTTTGGACCGGTTCATGACGGAAATGAATTTGTTTGAATGATGCATGGAAACTACTCTAATATGAGCACTTGATGCTTTTACGATTTGTTCTAGAAAGGGAGATACAGCTATGTTTGGAATGGGAACAAAAGACCTTGGGATAGATTTAGGAACAGCGAACACGCTTGTGTATGTGAAGGGAAAAGGAGTCGTTGTTCGCGAGCCTTCCGTTGTGGCGCTACAAACGGATACAAAGGATATCGTTGCGGTTGGAAATGATGCCAAAAATATGATCGGAAGGACACCTGGCAATGTGGTGGCGCTAAGACCGATGAAGGATGGCGTAATTGCAGATTATGAGACGACAGCTACGATGATGAAGCATTTCATCAAACAAGCTGTGAAAACGAGCGGCATTTTCTCAAGCAAGCCGTATGTCATGGTATGTGTACCGTCAGGAATTACGGCTGTTGAAGAGCGTGCGGTCATCGATGCTACTCGTCAGGCTGGTGCAAAGGATGCCTATACGATCGAGGAGCCATTTGCAGCGGCAATCGGTGCCAATCTTCCTGTTTGGGAGCCGACCGGCAGTATGGTTGTTGATATTGGTGGAGGCACGACAGAGGTGGCGATCATTTCACTTGGAGGAATCGTGACAAGTCAATCCGTGCGTGTTGCAGGAGACGAAATGGACAATGCGATTGTCAATTACATAAGGAAGACATACAATCTTATGATTGGTGATAGAACATCTGAGGCGATTAAGGTGGAAATCGGTAGCGCAGGCGATCCAGAAGGAATTGAGAACATGGAGATTCGCGGTCGTGATTTGTTAACGGGACTCCCTAAGACCATTGAAATCACAGCTGAGGAGATTGCTAAGGCGCTTGGAGATACAGTCGATGCCATTGTTGATGGGGTTAAGGCAACATTGGAGAAGACTCCTCCAGAGCTAGCAGCTGACATTATGGATCGTGGCATTGTCTTAACAGGTGGCGGTGCGCTCCTTCGAAATCTGGATAAGGTGATTAGTGAAGAAACCAATATGCCAGTCTTGATTGCTGAGAACCCTCTTGATTGTGTGGCTATTGGTACTGGTAAAGCATTGGATAATATCAATTTGTTCAAAAATCGGGCAAAGGAATCCCGCTAAGAAAGAGGCGGCCGCTTTAGGTCTCCTCCCTCTTTTTTCAATTTATTTGTAGGCGGCTCTATGAAAATAGTATCGATGCCTGCTTTAACTCTTCAATAAGGCAGCTTCTATCAACAGGATGGGCCATTAATTTTGTTATAAATGAGGTGTAACGAGTGCCACAGTTCTTTTTGAATAAACGCCTGATTTTTTTGCTTATCAGTATTATTATTCTCGTGGCATTAATTGGATTTTCGTTAAGAGACCGAGAAGAACTAACCGTGCCTGAGCAATTCTTGAAGGATACGACCGGATGGATTCAAAATGTATTTGCGAAGCCACAAAGCTATGTGTCAGGAATATTTGGAGACCTAAAGGATCTGCAGAATACTTATTCCGAAAATAAGGAGCTCAAATCCCGATTGGATGAAATGGCGAAGCTTGAGGCAGATGTTCAGCAGTTAACGAAGGAAAATGACGAGCTTAGAGAAATTTTGGATAAAAAGGAAACGTTGAGAGATTATTCCCCAATTCAAGCGACGGTGATCGGTAGAAATCCTGACCGTTGGCATGAGCTTCTCATTATTAATAAGGGAAAAGTGAATGGCATCAAGGCCAATATGGCGGTTGTCACAGCGAACGGATTAATCGGCAAGGTAAAAAGCACACAGCAATTTACCTCGACGGTTCAGCTTTTGAGTGCTCTGGACCCGACGAATCGTATTTCCGCCGAAATCCAAGGGAAAGAGGCAGGGAAAGAATCGTTCTATGGGACAATTGAAGGCTATGATGAGGAACGGGAATTATTGAAGTTAAAAAGGATTCCATTTGATGCCAAAATAGAAAAGGGTCAGAATGTCATCACCTCTGGTTTAGGAGGGATTTTTCCTGAAGGATTGCCGATTGGGAAGGTGGTTGATGTCGAGCCAGATGAATTTGGTTTAAATCAAACCGCCTATGTGAAGCCTGGAGCAAACTTTTATGACATTCGAAATGTGATGGTTGTCAAAAGGGAAATGGCTCAGCCTGACTTAAGCGATATGATTGATGATGAGGAGGAGGAACTGTGAAAAAAATTCTTCTTCCTCTTTTATTCATATTCATTTTTATTTTTGAAAGTATTTTTGTTCAGTCCTTACCTGCAGAAGTTTTCCATGGTGAACGTATTCTTGTTCCGCACTTCTTAATCATTGCGATACTATTTTTGACCTTGTATGGCGATTCGAAGCAGGGGATACTATATGGATTGTCCTTTGGACTATTATTTGATGTTGTCTACACAGAAGTTCTTGGCATCTATTTATTCTTATTTCCTTTAATCGCTTATATTTGTGCAAAAATCATGAGAATCCTTCAAACAAATATTGTCGTTGTTTCGATCATCTCACTGCTCGGGGTCGCGCTCCTTGAGCTTGGGGTTTATGAGATGAACTTCTTAATTAACAAGACCGATATGAGCTTTTCGTTCTATGCACAATATCGATTGTTACCCACTCTCATCTTGAATCTGACATTTATTATTCTCTTTTCATATCCGTTAAAGCGACTTTCAGAAAAATATGTCGCTTACTTGAATAAAGAAAAATGAAAAGAATGATCTTTATAAAGGACTTTTTGCTAGTTTTGTCGAATACCTTTCACATGCTTGTTCTTACGAGGTGAACATCTTGTTATGAAGAAAACACAGAATGTCCTAATAAAAGGGACAAAAGATGGATTAATATTGCATTTAGACGATCAATGCTCCTACGAGGATTTGAAAAAGGAGCTTCTTGATAAGCTTACGGAGAATCAGCGGGTCCATAAGGATTACCCGCTGATTACTGTGAGCTTCAAAATAGGAAATAGATATTTAACAGATGAACAAAAGGAAGAGCTAAGAACATTAATTCGACAAGAGAAGAACTTAGTGGTTGGCAATATTGATTCGAATGTTCTAACAAAAACAGAAGTAGAGAAGATGATGAAAGAAGAGGAAATCGTCTCCGTTGCCCGAATTGTGCGCTCGGGTCAGGTGCTCGAGGCTACGGGTGATCTGCTTCTAATTGGCGATGTGAACCCCGGCGGGAAGGTGGTAGCGGGGGGAAATATTTATGTGATGGGAGCATTGAGAGGGATTGCTCATGCAGGGGTATACGGTAATCAGGATGCCGTTATCTCAGCATCTGTTATGAAGCCCTCTCAAATTAGGATTAGTGACGTGATTACGAGAGCACCTGATGTCTTCTTGGACGATGATAAAAGAGAAATGGAATGTGCATACATAGGTGAAAATGGCCAAATAATGATTGATAGATTACAAGTCTTGATGCATCTGAGACCTAATTTAAACAGATTGGAAGGGGGACACTAAAGTGGGAGAAGCAATAGTGATTACATCTGGAAAAGGTGGCGTTGGAAAGACAACCACTTCTGCGAATATTGGTACAGCTTTGGCCCTTCAAGGAAAAAGAGTTTGTTTAGTAGACACAGATATAGGTTTAAGAAATTTGGATGTTATCATGGGTCTTGAAAACCGCATCATCTATGATTTAGTGGATGTTGTGGAAGGACGATGCAAAATCCATCAAGCACTTGTAAAGGACAAGCGTTTTGAGGATCTTCTCTATCTATTGCCGGCAGCACAAACGAGCGATAAGACGGCTGTTACTCCTGAGCAAATGAAAGAGCTTGTCGATTCCCTGAAGCAGGACTATGATTATGTGATTATCGATTGTCCAGCGGGGATTGAGCATGGCTATCGAAATGCTGTTGCGGGTGCGGATAAGGCGATTGTTGTGACCACACCTGAGGTGTCGGCTGTACGTGATGCCGATCGAATCATCGGTCTGTTAGAAAAAGAGGAGAATGTGGAACCTCCTAAATTAGTAATTAATCGGATTCGCAGTCACATGATGAAAAATGGGGATATGCTCGATGTGGATGAAATCACGACACATCTCTCGATCGATTTGATCGGGATTGTCGCAGACGACGATGAAGTGATCAAGGCTTCCAATCACGGAGAGCCTATTGCCCTAAATCCGAACAGCAAGGCTTCTATTGCCTACCGCAATATTGCCCGTCGTATTCTAGGGGAATCTGTGCCACTCCAGCCCCTTGACGAAGTGCAGGGAGGCGTCTTCTCAAAACTGAAAAAGTTCTTTGGAGTAAAATAAGCAACCGGGGAGAAAATCCTCGGTTTTTTTGTTTTCTGAAAATGGTACCAGGTACCGCCGGTGGACATTTTGCTAATTTTGTCCGCGTGGGGTGGACAGTGGACAGTGATCTGCCCAAAAACAATTCTTCAGCCGCTATTCTTCTTTGTCATATCTACGGTGGACAACTCATAGACTTGTACAAAAAGGTTAGAGGGATTGGTGGGTATGCATGTCTAGTAGGGATGATATTAGAAGGAGAATAGCCAAGCGCAAGCGTGAAAGAGAAAGACTTTCCAAAAACCTTCATCATAATCAAATGATGATCGTGGAAGACGAAGAAAGATATGGATTCGAAAAAGTATCTTCCTATGAAGGTGGGCCGGGAGATAGCGGCCACCCCCTTTTCAATAAAGAGGTTTTTCTTTTCAAGATTTTAGGCTCTGCTTGCTTGGTCCTTGTGCTGGCGATTATTTTTCGAAGTGGCTCAGATTCTTTGCAGCCAATCAAGAGCTTTGTCACCAAATCGATGGAGCAGGATTTTCAATTTACGGCTGTGGCAGATTGGTATGAGAATCAATTTGGAAAGCCTCTTGCCCTTCTTCCAACCAATCAAAAGGAAGAGAACGAACCGAATTTGAATCAAGAATATGCCCTTCCTGCTGCTGCAAGAATTTTAGAGGATTTTGGTGAAAACGGGCAAAAAATCACGATAGAAACGGAAAAGGATGCAGCGGTTGCTGCCATGAGTGAAGGGCGTGTCCGTTTTGTTGGAGAAGAGGAAGGCTTCGGCAAAACGGTGATCATTCAGCATGCCGATAAAAGCGAGACCTGGTACGGGAATCTCGCATCGATTGATGTGAATCTTTATGAGTTTGTTAAGAAAGGGGCTAGTGTAGGAGTGGCATCCGACGCTGGCGACGGCACGAAAGGAACATTTTATTTTGCCATTAAAAAAGGGGATGACTTTATTGACCCGATTCAGGTGATCCAATTTGACTAACTTTCTTTCGCTCATGAAAAAAATATATATTCATCCATTATTATGGGTTGTTGTGGCTATTGCTGTTGCGACTGCACACTTTATTGAATTATCCCTCTTGCTATTTTTGGTTTTCATTCATGAAATGGGACATGCGGTCGCAGCATCTTTTTTTTCGTGGAGGCTAAAAAAAATCTCCCTCCTTCCTTTTGGTGGAGTTGCGGAAATGGATGAGCACGGAAACCGTCCCCTTAAAGAGGAAGCCATTGTCACCTTGGCTGGCCCCGTTCAGCATGTATGGCTAATCGTGGTGGGGATTGGTCTATATCAGTTGAACTTCATGTCGGAGTATATTTACTCGCTCTTTATTCAATACAACTTAATGATATTTATTTTTAATATGCTTCCGATCTGGCCGTTGGATGGTGGGAAAATTCTCTTTTTATGGCTTAGTTTAAGGGAATCGTTTCCAAAAGCTTTTCAAAGAACCTTAACCCTGTCGATTTTCGCTGTGTCTATTTTTGCATTTTGTATCCTATTAATCGAGCCAATGAATTTGAATGTTTGGATTGTTATCGGATTTATTCTATTCACGTTATATTATGAATGGAAACAGAGCCGCTATGTCTTTCTTCGTTTTTTAATGGAGCGATATTATGGGAATTCAAATGAACTTCGCACATTAAAGCCCTTGGTGGTTGAGGCGGATGACTTGGTCATTCATGTATTGGAGCAATTTCAGCGCGGCTGTAAGCACCCGATCATTATTGAAAAGGATGGAAAGGAAACGGGAATCCTAGATGAAAATGAACTCCTTCACGCCTACTTTGCTGAAAAACAATTAACGGCAAAGGTTGGAGATTTGCTCTACCTTTATTGATAGAGGATAATAATAGAGAGTGAATAGGTGAGGGGTTATTTTTTTGAATACATTAGTTGTTAACGTAATGGGAAGAGAAAAAAGATATGCATTATTAAAAAATAATAGGCTTGAAAAGCTTGTGATCGAGCAGCCCGAGCAGCAATCAATCGTTGGAGGAATCTATTTTGGCGTTGTCGAAAAGATTCTTCCAGGGCTGAATGCTGCTTTTATCAATATCGGGCTTGAAAAGAATGGGTTTCTGCATCGAGATAAGCTGCCTTCTTTTGCGGCTAAAAGAGAGGATAAAAGCATATCATCCTATCTGCATCAAGGAGAGCGTATTCTCGTGCAGGTGGAAAAGGATGCGACAGGTGACAAGGGTCCAAGGCTGACGGGAATGGTGGAATTTTCCGGGGAAATGCTCGTGTATTCTCCGAAAGGGGGTAGTGTAGCCGTTTCGAAAAAAATCGAAGACTCAGATGTAAGGGAGAAGTGGCGTCAGTTTGGGTATGCCCATAGGCTGGAGGAGGAAGGAATTCTATTTAGAACGGCCTGTATCGGGCAAGATGAGAAGGATGTATTGGCTGAGCTAGTTTGGCTGCGAGGGCAATATGAACAGATCATGCACACCGCTAAGTCAATGAAAAAGCCAGGTTTGATTTTTGAGAAAAATTCATTTTTAGATCAGTTGACTGAAGACATGAGGAAAATGGCCTCTGGCCAGGTTATCGTCGATACGCTGGAAATGAAGAATGAGCTTCTTCTCATCAATCAGAATGAACAAATTGAAATTTTGTTTCATCAAGCAAAGGAGAATATTTTTTCCACCTATCAGATAGAATATGAGCCTGAAAACCTCTTGAAGAGAGTGGTTTGGCTTGAGAATGGCGCTTATTTGGTTTTTGATGAGGCGGAAGCGTTGACGATTATCGATGTGAATACTGGCAAGTTTTCTGGAAAACAGGAGCGTCACGATACGGTTTTAAAGACCAATCAATTGGCAGCGGAGGAAATTGCCCGTCAGATTCGCTTGCGGGATTTATCTGGGATGATCTTGGTTGATTTTATTGATATGAAGAATGTTGCTGACCAGAATATGGTACAGAGGAAATTTGAAGCTGCACTTGGTTTTGATGAGAAAAGAACGAGAATTGTTGGTTATACTTCCCTCGGTGTTCTCCAAATGACCCGAAAAAAACAGAAGGTCTCCATTTCTGAAGCATTAACGACCACTTGTAAGATTTGTGAGGGGACGGGGAAGGTATGGAGCGCGGAGACTGTTGCCTTCCAGCTCGAGCGGGAGCTCCTTGAGCAGAGGGGAAATACGGAGGAGGCGATCCTGATTGAGACAACCGATGAAGTGAAGGACATCTTAATAGGAGAGCAAAAAGTTCATCAGCGCAGACTTGAAGAAATTATTGGCTTGAAGCTCTATTTCTCCGTGAAAGAAGCATCAAAGCCGTTTTATGCTATTAGACAAATCGGCAATTTGGCGGACATCAAAGGCAGAGCCGATTAAGGTCGAGTGTCCACTCCACACGGACATTTTTGGCATTTTGTCCACGGGCGGTACCCGCTGGTCACTGACCAAAGGAAAGTGACAGGTACCAATGAAAAAGATAAGGACCGAAATGATATTGACACTAGCCTTTCTCTATGATAATATTTTGATGTTATGTTTGTAGCGCACCCGTGCTACAACCGCACAGAATAGGTTATGAAGTGATTGTTGATTGTTGCAGCAATACACCTGTGATGGCGAGTCTGAGTCTAAGAGGAGGTGCAGTTCATGTACGCAATTATCGAAACTGGTGGTAAGCAAATCAAAGTAGAAGAAGGTCAAGCAATCTACATTGAGAAGCTTAACGCTGAAGCAGGCGAAACAGTTACATTTGATAAGGTTTTATTCGTTGGTGGTGACAATGTTAAAGTTGGTAGCCCAGTAGTTGAAGGTGCTTCTGTTACAGCTAAAGTTGAAAAACAAGGCCGTGCGAAGAAGATCATCGTATTCAAATACAAAGCGAAGAAAAACTATCACAAGAAGCAAGGTCATCGTCAGCCATACACAAAAGTTGTGATTGAAAAAATCAATGCGTAAGGCGGATTAAGATGATCGAGACAACGATTTATCGTACTGAAACTGGACGAGTTAGATCGTTTACGATGTCAGGTCATGCCCTCTTTGCGAATCACGGTAATGATATCGTGTGTGCAGGAGCCTCTGCTGTTTCCTTCGGCGCAGTAAATTCCATTATTGCGTTAACAGGGGTACAGCCAGAAATCGAGCAAGGAGAAGACGGCTTTCTCCGCTGTGTCTTTCCGGAAAATCTCCCGGAGGACATCCAAGAGAAGGTTCAGCTATTGCTTGAAGGGATGATCGTGAGCTTACAGACGATTGAAAGAGATTACGGAAAATATATAAAAATAACCTTCAAAAAGTAGGAGGTGGAACAAATGTTAAGATTAGATCTTCAGTTTTTCGCTTCTAAAAAGGGAGTAGGTTCTACAAAGAACGGTCGTGACTCTATCGCAAAGCGCCTTGGTGCTAAGCGTGCAGACGGTCAATTTGTAACTGGTGGTTCTATCCTTTACCGTCAACGTGGAACTAAGATTTATCCAGGAGTGAACGTTGGTAAAGGTGGCGACGATACACTATTCGCGAAAGTGGACGGTGTTGTCAAGTTCGAACGCCTTGGACGTGACAAGAAGCAAGTGAGCGTATACCCAGTAGCTCAAGAGGCATAAGTCTTTTAAAAACTCTAACCGCTTTGGTTAGAGTTTTTTTTGACTTTTAGCGGGTTTGACCGATATTTGGCCAAGTTTGACCGATATCATGGAGTAACGACCGATAAAGTTGACTTTTTGACCGAAATATCTAAATAACGACCGATAACCCCATATTATTGACCGATATATTGAAACTCACCTAAATACTACTCAAATTACGGCTTAGTACAACAAGATTAAGCACCCTTTTTCAACAAATTTGCTTCCCCCCACACCTATTTTTGATATACTATGTCTATATATCGATTAGGAGAGCGAGTATGAGTAAAGAATGGAGTACGGTGGAGCTATTAAGTCATGCTAGGCATGATTGGCTGAACAAAATTCAATTAATAAAAGGGAATCTCGCACTTAACAAAATGGAGCGGGTCAAAGAAATCATTGATGAGATCGTCTATGAATCGAAACAGGAATCAAAATTATCCAATCTTCATCTTCCTCAATTTGCGGCTCTGCTTCTAACATACAACTGGGAGAGTCACTCCATTCACCTTGAGTTTGAGGTTCTGGAAGGGGAAACCAATCAAAGCATTCAAGATGAACTTTTAGCGAGTTGGACCCGCGCATTTTTAATAGAACTGCAACAATCCAGCAAAGAATTTCATGAAAATCATTTATCGATTACCATTGATATACAAGAGGCAGGGCTTGGTTTCTTTTTTGATTTTAGAGGAATAATAACTGGCAGAGAGAACATACGTACATTCCTGCAGAGACCAGCAGCTTTCAAACGGAAAATAATAGAACTTACGGAGCAGGAGCTCTCACTTGAAGTGTTCTTCCCTTACATATGAGCGCTATTCAATAAATCAAACCATTGACAAACGGGAGGAATGGAAATGTTTGTAGATCAGGTCAAAATATACGTCAAAGGCGGCGATGGAGGCAACGGGATGGTTGCATTCCGCCGTGAAAAATATGTGCCAAAGGGTGGCCCAGCCGGTGGCGATGGCGGTAATGGTGCAGACGTGGTTTTTGAGGTAGAGGAAGGCTTAAGAACCCTCATGGATTTCCGCTATAAGCGTCATTTTAAGGCGCCACGTGGTGAGCACGGCATGTCGAAAAATCAGCATGGAAAAAATGCGAAGGATATGATTGTCAAGGTTCCCCCTGGCACGGTTGTGACGGACGCTGAAACGAAGGAGGTCATTGCCGATTTAACCGAGCATGGCCAACGAGCCGTTATTGCGAGAGGGGGAAGAGGAGGACGAGGAAACTCGAGATTTGCCACTCCAGCAAACCCGGCACCAGAGCTGTCTGAGCATGGTGAGCCAGGACTAGAAAGAGAAGTTGTGCTTGAGCTGAAACTATTAGCTGATGTCGGACTCGTCGGCTTTCCGAGTGTAGGAAAATCAACTCTTCTATCTGTAGTTTCCGCCGCCAAGCCGAAAATTGCGGACTATCATTTTACGACGATTGTTCCCAATCTAGGAATGGTAGAAACCGAAGATGGCCGAAGCTTTGTCATGGCAGACTTGCCGGGTCTCATTGAGGGAGCCCATTCTGGAGTCGGGCTTGGACATCAGTTCCTCAGACATATCGAAAGAACAAGAGTCATTGTTCATGTCATTGATATGGCAGCGATCGAAGGAAGAGAGCCATTCGAGGATTACAAGACCATTAATCATGAATTGCAAGAATATAACCTAAGGCTAACGGAAAGACCGCAAATCATTGTCGCTAATAAAATGGACATGCCGGGAGCCGAGGAAAATCTGGAAAAATTCAAGTCACAGCTTGAAGAGGATTATCCGATTTTTCCTGTTTCCGCTATTACGAGAAAAGGATTGAGGGATCTCCTCTTTGCGATCGCCGATAAAATTGAACAAACGCCAGAGTTCCCTCTTGTTCATGAGGAAGAGACGGAAGTCAATCGTGTCCTATACAAGCATGAAGCAGAGCAAAAGGAATTTGTCATTACTCGAGATCCAGATGGAAGCTTCGTCGTTTCAGGAGATGCGGTTGAGCGCCTATTTAAGATGACCGACTTTTCTAGAGATGAATCGGTGCGCCGCTTCGCTCGACAGCTAAGAGGAATGGGTGTTGACGATGCTCTTCGCGAAAGAGGAATTAATAACGGAGATACGGTGAAGCTGTTGGATTATGAATTTGAGTTTGTAGATTAGGCAAGAAGTTTGAGTTTCGACAGCTTGACGCTTTTCTAATGGGGTGTGGAGAAAATGAGCAAGGAAAAATTAGATAAAAAATTCTATTTAGTTCGTGAGGATGTTTTGCCTGAAGCGATGAAAAAGACGCTTGATGCAAAGGAAATGATTGAGCGGAAAAAGGTAGAATCGGTTTGGGATGCCGTTCAAGAGGTGAACTTGAGCCGCAGTGCTTATTATAAATATCGAGACACTGTCTTCCCTTTCCACACGATTGTGAAAGAAAAGTTAATTACGCTATTTTTTCATTTAGAGGACCGCTCAGGAACCTTATCACAGTTATTAGGTGTCGTCGCATCTGCAGGCTGCAATGTTCTGACGATCCATCAAACGATTCCGCTTCAAGGACGTGCACAGGTTACCCTCTCCTTAAATGTGACAGCAATGACAATTGAGATTAATGAACTGCTTAGCAATCTACGAAAGCTTGAATTTGTTGAAAATGTAGAGGTACTTGGGTCAGGAGCATAATATTTTTCTCTCGCCTTTAGGGGCGAGTTTTTCTTAATTGGGGAGGAGACTAAAATGAAAATTGCTTTCTTAGGTCCTAGGGCGACCTTTACTGATATTGCTGTTCGTGAACTATTTCCCAATGCTGAAGGGATCCCTTATATCACGATTCCAGATTGCTTGGAAGCCGTCATGAAAGATGAAGTGGATGTCTGTGTGGTGCCATTAGAGAATGCGCTAGAGGGTTCTGTGAATATCACATTAGATTATTTAATTCACGAAATGAAGCTGCCAATAATGGCGGAAATTACTGCCCCAATCAAACAGCATCTGCTCGTCCATCCAAATCATCAGGATGATTGGGAGAATATTGAGGCGATCTATAGCCATTCCCATGCCATCGCTCAATGCCACAAATTCCTTCATCACAAGTGTAAGGGCATTCCGAGAGTAAGTGTGACATCGACAGCAGCAGCCGCAAAATATGTCCGTGAAAATCCTCAAGAAAGAGCGGCCGCCATTGCGAACGAGCTAGCAGCGAAAGAATATGGGCTTGCCATTGCAAAAGAGAATATTCATGACTTTGATTTTAATCATACTCGTTTTGTCGTTTTGGCGAATAAGCCGTTAAAATTGGACGATCAACCATTGGAGGTTGCGGGTAATAAAACAACACTTATGGTTACTTTACCGGCGGATGATCGTTCTGGAGCTCTTCATCAGGTCTTATCAGCGTTCGCTTGGAGAAAATTGAACCTTTCCAAAATCGAATCTCGTCCCACAAAAACAGGACTTGGAAATTATTTTTTCATTATCGATATAGAGATGAGCATGGATGAGGTCCTGATTCCAGGAGCCATTGCTGAACTGGAAGCGCTTGGCTGTTCAGTTGATGTGTTGGGAAGCTATCCATATTTTCAAATCAAAAAAAAGTAAGGATTCCATAATGGTGTCCTTACTTTTTTCATGGCTACTCAATTAGAAATCCATTTCTCCTCAGGGCTTCTTCCGCCTTATCCAACACTTCCTCAGAGGCGGCAGAAAGGGTATGTAGATGGACGCCGTTCGTCAGTTCTGAAAGATAGGAAGCATTAGTAGAGTGAATTTTGTCAATAAATTGCTGAACCTCTTTCGGATTTGAAACCATAATAGAAGCGGTCAAATCTCCATAGACAGCATGCTCAATTTTAACATCTAGAACCGTGACACCAAGGTTGACGAGTAGCAATAATTCCTCTTCCGTCTGCTCTGGCTTGTGAGTGCAGGCAACAATTCTTTCGATTCTTTTGACTGGATTACTCATATATAAATAGCCCTGGCTCGTTGCAATAATGGGTTCATTTTTGGCCTTGAGCAGCGTAATATCACTGACAATCACCTGTCTGCTGACATTTGTTTTCGCCGCTAGGTCACTGCCAGTTATCGGTTGGCCACTGGACTTCAACCAATCGAGGATGAGCTCTCTTCTTTCATCCCCAAGTATTTTCTTCCCTTTCATTCACAGTCACACCTTTCTCGAACAGGAAATTCATAAATAAATTTTATCCTACTTCTCTAAATTGGTCGACTCCCTTCCAGGTCTAGTATTGCTTGACCGAATATTCCCTTATCATAATTCTTCCAAGAAATGCATAAGTTTTTTTGAAGATGAATAGCAATTTGCCTACTCTGTCATAGAATATATGGACATTTGCATAGGAGGGAAGCCAGAGTGAAGATCCATATCGTACAGAAAGGGGACACTCTTTGGAAAATCGCTAAAAAATATGGCGTGAATTTTGAAGAGCTGAAAAAGATGAATTCCCAGCTCAGCAATCCAGATATGATTATGCCCGGAATGAAAATAAAAGTCCCAACAGGTAGTGGTACCGTAATAAAAGAAGGACACATGGGTGCAAAATTAAAGGAACAACCGATTGTGAAGGAAAAACCAAAGGAAATGCCAAAAAAGGAGGCTCCTATCCAAGTTCCAAAGGTTGAGGTACCAAAGAAACCTATTGTCCCGAAAATGCCTAAACCGATCGTCTCAGAAATTGATATTAACAACTACTATATGATGAACATGGCGAATATGCAGGTTGAACAGCAGCCAATAAAGCAACCAATTAAGCCTATTGAGCAACCAATAAAGCAACCGATCAAGCCAATTGAGCAACCCAAAATGCAACCGATTAAGCAACCACAGCTCCCACCGAAGCCAGTTCAAATTCCAAAGGCAAAAGCACTAGAACCCGCCGCATTTGAGGAGCAAAAACCAATTAAACCAATTAAACCAATAAAAGGAGGAGCTGAAGAACAAATGTATCCTTACTATCCAAATCTTTATCCTGCGTCACCGGTTTTACCAGGATCTGGGTATGCCCCGCAGCAAGCATTTCCACAGGTACAAGGAGCCATGTATCCTCCTATGAATTACGGAGCGATGCCTGGCGTTGAAATGGGGCATTCTTACTATGATGACGAATCCTCATCCTTCATGCCAGGTGTAATGGGGGTAGCTGAACATCCGAGCATGCCGAATATGCCAAACATGCCAAACAT